>JABFRM010000248.1 GCA_013141155.1 Methylococcaceae bacterium
GGCATGAGGATAACCATCTTTGGTGGTAGCATGCCCTGTAATTTGCCCTGAGGCATTAATGCTTTTTCCGACGCTGCCGCTTCCACCGGAGAGTGTACCCAAATCGGTCATTACTCCACTGGGGTGCGTTGTGAAGGCATGGGTATCACCGTTGGCTGTGAGAGACATTCCCGTTACATGTCCAGAAGCATTAATGCCGAGGCCGTGGCTCCAGTTTCCGCCGAGCGTACCTAAAACGGTCATTGTCCCGTCGTTGGGTTGGATGATGAATGCCTTGCTGTCATCATTCATCCCCGTCACCTGCCCAGAGGCATTAATAGCGTCGCCGATTTCACCAACCGAACCCCAATCGATCATTTTCCCGGCAGAGTTAGTAGTGAAGGCGTGACTCGGTCTGTCATTGGCTGTGGAAGCCCACCCCGTCACTTGTCCGGAGTCATTAATGCCATTTCCGGCACTACTTTTACCACCTAGAGTACCCAAATCGGTCATTGACCCATCTGAGTGGGTGATGAAGGCATGACTCTGGTGTACAACATCATTAGCTGTACTAGACGACCCAGTCACCTGTCCGGAGGCATTAATGGCGAGACCTTCGCTATGGGTTCCATCGAGCGAACCCAGATCGGTAATGGTATATTGCAATTCTGCCCGTGTTGGGTTACCCAGCCCTAAACTTGCAACAAGTAATCCCACGCTTAGATAGACCTTGGCGGTGTGCGGATTAGAATCTGCCTTCGTTAAAAGTTCCTTCCTAGCGGGTAAAAAACTTGATAATTTCATGGGGTCACTCAGTAATGTTTAAAAGAAACTGGATTGTAAGGCTAACAATCCTGGTATACAATTTTTTATCTAGTGGCTTGACTTAGGAACAAGTAAACAACGTATCTCGTTTTTTTAAGCGTGATAAAGAAGTTGTTAAGCATAAGGTTTCATGATGCCAATGTGCTTTTTGCAGGCTTATATTCTGCCAGTGCCGTTGCAGAAAAAGTGTCCGCAATCGCCACCGAAGAATATTTGCAAATACGCGCTGAACGTGCCGATAAATCAGCTTTTAAAGCAATCATGGCGAAGGTCGCCAAACGCGAACCGTTAGCAGGGGATGAGTTGTAATAGTTTATTTGTCAAAGCTTAAGAACAACACCCGCCTTACACTGCCACCCTCAATAGGTTATTTTCGACGCTACATTTTTCCATAAAGTAAACGGCAGCAGGGCATCAGTTAACGCAACGCTGTACATGGGGATTTTGCGTTGTTCCGGTGCCAGCGCGATTTCAGTATAAATAAAGCCATCATCAAAACCAGCATTGGCGGCATCGTGACGGTCACAAGCAAAATACACCTGTTGCAGACGCGCCCAATAAATAGCGCCTAAACACATAGGACATGGCTCACAACTGCTGTACAGAATGCAATCGGGTAATTGAAAATGCTGCACAAAATGGCAAGCTGCGCGTATCGCCATGACTTCCGCGTGTGCGGTTGGGTCTAAGGTGCTGGTTACTTGATTGGCACACGCGGCGATAATCTGTTTATTTTGGACAATGATCGCACCGTAAGGGCCGCCTCGTCCAGTGTTCACATTATCCGCCGCTAATTGAATGGTTTGCTGCAAATAATCCTGGTGCTGTTGCATTTATAACCCTAAGGGATTGTTTGGATCAATGCCGTCCATAAAAGGCAGGCGTCGATCCTGATTGGTTATTTGGTAGACTTTGCCCAGCCAATTATTGAACACCGCTCTGGCGGTATCGCGCCAGGTATTATCCAAGGTATTTAGAATGGCGCTTTCTGGAAACTCGGGTAACGCCAAATGCTGCTGCTTTGCCTTATTAACTTGTTGGGCATAGTCATTTAAGTTGTCTTGCACTTGCACATTGAAATAATGTTCAGGAAACGGCGGATAATCTTCTCGTTCAGCGTGATAATAACGTAGCACTTCGCGCTTATATTCTTTTAGCAAGCTAATGTCATCATACTCAGGATGCCCCTGAAAAAACACGATCCGAAAACCATCGGGGCTAACCGCCAAATGTGTGCCAGCCACTTCACTCCGTACTAAAACCCGTACCCCATGCCGTTCTATATCTGCTTGGAATATTTCATTAAAACGCGAGTGCGGCACATCAAAACGGGTATTAATTTCCGCCACTAACGGATGGGTACGATTAGTAACGGTATGGCTAAAAACTCCCCAACGTTTTGCGGGCAAACGGGTACGGCGAATGCCATAACACCATTCGATAAGAGCGTGGGTGGCGAGGCAAGAACATAACACCGAGGTGACATTTTGCTTCGCCCAATCAAAAACCTCTGTCAAAGGTAGCCAAAAATCTTCTTCTGATAACTGATCATGGGTGACATTTGCGCCACTGATAATCAGTGCGTCTAAACCATCCGCCTTGATTTGTTCAAACGATTCATAATAGCGGTCAATATGCGCTTGCGCTGCTGCTGATCTGGGTAAGCCGCTGATCGTAAAGGGATGCACATGAAATTGACTGATTTGGTTGCAAGCACCCACCAGACGGAAAAATTGCCGCTCTGTGGCTTCCAGGGCTGCGTCGGGCATCATATTCAGTAAGCCGATGTGCAATTCGCGAATATCTTGTTGCTGCGCCCGCTCTGGGCTTAAAATATCTTCACCCTCTTCTTTAAGCCGCTGAAAAGTAGGTAAATCGGTATGGGCAACAATAGGCATTTAAGCCTTACCTCGAGATTGTTGGGCAATGGCATCGGCAATAAGCTGCATAAAATCAGCCTCATTTTCGACGGTGGCGACTGCATTGGCATCCAAAGTGTAGCCATATTGATCCGCTATCGTTTGATAACGTGGCACACGGGCTTTAAATAGTTCAGGAAATACCCAGCTTACAAAATCATCAGGGGCTATCGAATTTGCATCGGTGCAACCGGTAAGCGCCAAATAATTGTTAAGCTGTTCATCCAAAAAAGCTTCCCGGTAATACAGGGGCTTAGGGCCGGTTTTAGCGCGATGAATAATAGTTTGTTCCAGTGCAGGGGGAATTTTAATGTACACAATTAAGGTATGTTGCGCCAATACCTCTAATACTTTTGGATTATCCAGCTCACACACGCTGCCACCGGCATCGTTTAAAAAATGCGTGTAATTATAAATATCTTCTGCTTTACGGATGAATTCCGGCACATCCAGCATGGCGGATACTTCCGCATGATAATGCAAGGCTTGGCGACGTTTAAACTCCTGCATCGTTAAACCGCCCTTAGCAGGGTCGCCAATTTTGCCCAAGAAGCTTGAGATGGGTGATAAATTCTCAACGGTAATGTTATTACAAATATAGATAGAATCAGACAGCAATAATTCGCGTAAAAACGGCACCTCCATCGCCTGGCGCTTGATATTGTCTAAAATCGGTTCTGCCAGATATTTAGTGCCAATACGATAGTCACCCGAGTAATGAAACCATTTATGTTTAGGCAATTTATTAGCCAAAGTGGTTTTACCGGCACCTGACATAGCTAATAACGTAATACTTTTGGATTTCCAATCCAGGAATTCCTGTGCGGTCATTCTCATATCACTGTATTCCTAATCATCCAACCAATCGCCCGAGCTAAGATCATCAAAGCCCTGACGGTGCATATCAGTGTCAGAATACCCTAAATCATCTTCTTCCATGTCATCAAAAGGCGCACTCCAATCTTCAGGCGCTTCAATAAAATCAATCGTAGAGCTATACCAGCTCTCTTTATCGTAAGACCCTAAATCGCCATCGAGATATTGCACGTCGATGGTGTCGCCTTTATCTTCAATGGTCAATACTTTGAAAATTAAATTGTTTTCAAGATCTTTATACCAACTGTCGATAATCGGATCAGTAATAGTGGACATAGCACAACCCCTGTGTGAAAAAATGGCAAAATAATGCTTTAGATGAAAGGAATATTAACAAATAAAAGCCAACATTGTAGGCAATGATCAACAAAAATTAAAAACCTATGCTAGGTTAACCTAATTTAATTGTAAAGCCAGTGGCTAATGCTATAAGTTGCTCCTTGTAGGGGCAATAAGTAAGGTAAGAATCCACTGTGTATTTTTTAAGATAATGATTTTTATATTAAAGCCTAGCTTAGCCTGTTTTTCAGAGCGGGGTTGAACACTGGCCCAGTAAGATTTAATGAATTAAGAT
Source organism: Methylococcaceae bacterium (assembly GCA_013141155.1). Lineage (GTDB taxonomy): Bacteria > Pseudomonadota > Gammaproteobacteria > Methylococcales > Methylomonadaceae > SXIZ01. The sequence goes on from JABFRM010000248.1 coordinate 4,174, forward strand.
GGTTTGCTTGGTGTTCAATCAATCTTAGATTCAACTAATAATAAACCGCAAAACTGACAATAGGCTCGCCTCTTGCACATAATAATTTGCGCTAAGTTGCACCGCAGGACGCGTCACCACACCGCCAAAACCGATGACCGTTGCGCCTGCAAGTTGTGCCTCCAAATCGGTTTGACCATCGCCAATCAGCACTAATTTAGCCTGTGCAGGATTAATTTGCCGACAAATCGCCGCCTTGCCACCCGTTTTCGCCAGCAGTGAGTTGGTATCAACGCCTTGATAACTGCCATCCGCATTGAACATAATATCTACCGCATGGACATTTGTTGCCGGAACACCTAGGTACGCGGCTAACGGCAAGATTGCTTGCCGCAAGCCGCCGCTGATAATATGCACGGATTTAGCCTGTGCTTGCAGCGTTTGCACCACTTTTAACGCGCCATCGACAACCCGCTGGATATACAGCTCAGCCACCCAATCAATCGCCGCTTGATTGGGTTTGATGATATTCAAGCGCTGTGCATACACGTCTTCAAGCGGCACTTCGCCATTCATGGCGGCGGTGGTTAATGCCGCCACCGCCGCGCCGACGCCGGCGCGGTTGGCGAGTTCGTCTATGCCTTCAATCGCGCTTAAGGTGCTGTCGCAATCAAAGCAGACAATTTCAAAACTCATAACACAATTTGGGTGATGCTATGCACGGCAGCAATGGCGCAAACTTCTTTAATCAGTGCGGCATTCAACACTTCCGAAATACTGATCACCATCATCGCTTGTTGCTGACCATCTGCCGAACCGACCTGCATTCTGGAAATGTTGATATTGGCGCGTCCTAACACACTGCTGATCGCGGAAATCACCCCAGGCTTATCATCGTGACGGGTAATCAGCAAAGTGCCTTCAGGCACAAATTCAATTTCAAACTGGTCGATACTGACCAAGCGCGGGTGATGGTCGCCCAATAAAGTGCCGGTCAGGGTCACGGCTTTATCGGCGCAATGTGCAGTGACTTTAATCAGTGATAAATAGCCTTTTGCTTCGGCACATTTTGACTCAATCAAGCTGATGCCTTGGCGTTTGGCGATATTTTCTGCATTGACGCGGTTAACCGGCGTGGATAATTGACCGCTTAACATGCCGATCAGCACATCCACCGATACCGGACGCGCATCCACTTCAGCGGCTTTACCAAACAGCGCCACTTCGACTTTTTGCACGGGGCTGGTGGTTAAGCCGATCAACACTTTGCCTAAGATATTGCCGAGCATCATAAATTGCTCGGCTTTCTTCAATTGTTCTGCGGAGACACGGGGTAAATTCAGGGCATTGACCGCTTCGCCAGTTTTGAAGAAAGTCACCACTTGGCGGGCAATTTCCACACTCACGGCCACTTGTGCTTCTTTAGTGGATGCCCCTAAATGTGGTGTGAAAACGATATTGCTTAAAGTGAGTAACGGAGAATCTTTAGGCGGCTCTTCTTCAAACACATCCAGCGCTGCACCGGCGATTTTGCCATCTTTTAAAGCGGTATATAAATCGGCTTCATTGATCAAACCACCGCGCGCGCAGTTGATAATCATCGCCGTTTTTTTCATTTTCGCCAATTGCGGCGCGCTGATGATATTTTGGGTTTTTTCGATCAACGGGCAGTGCAGCGTCAAATAATCCGCTTGGCTCACTAAGGTTTCCAAATCAACTGATTCAACCCCCAACGATTCAAAAATTTCAGCGGTGACAAACGGGTCATACGCAATCACGCGCATTTTAAAGCCCAAAGCCCGTTGCGACATGATGCGCCCAATAGTGCCAAAACCCAAAATCGCCAGCGTTTTATGGGCAATTTCTGATCCCATCAATTTAGATCGCTCCCATTTGCCGTCACGGATGGATTTATCGGCAATCGGTAGATGCCGACTTAAGGACATCATGTGCGCGAATGCCAGTTCCGCAGTGGTGGTGGCGTTGGCATCGGGGGTATTCATCACAATGATGCCTTGTTCGGTTGCCGCCTCAATATCCACATTGTCTACGCCAATACCGGCACGACCCACGACTTTCAGTTTTTTAGCCGCCGCCAATACTTTTGGGGTGACTTGGGTATCGCTGCGTATCAACAAGGCATCGTAATCACTGATAATGGCACACAGCTCGTCTTCACCCAATCCGGTTTGGATATGAATTTGAATATCTGCTTGATCATTCAAAAAGTTAATGCCGGCATCAGCCAACTTATCGGAAATAAGAATTTTTTTCATGGGTTAAACCGCGTGAGATGTTGAGGAAAGGGTATTAATAAAAATGTATAGATTAACAGCTTTGTGAGCATCCTTAAAATTCTTGTTGCGTTGATATGCAGCTTAACCGGCAAGTGTTGCCGATGAACACTAAAATCCTTGATGCGGATGTTTAAATGCACGGCAGCAGCACAAATTAATAAATAAATGTACAATTCTTAAATACCTTTTTGACGACATAGATTAATCTATTCACTATTCACAATTGAAAAGTGGTTTAAAAAATGACTACATCACCGATAGTATCGCTCTCTAAATCACAAATTCAACTTGCTGGGGAGTTAATTGCGCGCGCCTTTTTTGACGATCCACTTTCGATATATATCTGGCAAAATCCGGCGGCACGCCTCAAACCTTTAATAAAACAATCGGTTAGTACGGTGCGTTATGGCGTAATGTATGGTGAGACTTTCACCACAACAGATGTAAGCGGTTTAGTTATTTGGCTTAAATCGAGCGCAGACGAGTTTAATGTGTGGCGATCTATTCGCTCGGGCTTGATTTTCTCGCCATTTTTTTACGGACGTGATGGTTTGAAACGTATCATGCATGTGGTGAACTATTCGGCTGAGATGCACAAGAAAGTGATCCAAGAGCCACATTGGTATTTAATGCAAATTGGCGTAGAACCTGCAAAACAACGGCGTGGTGTGGGTAAATCGCTATTGGAGCCGATGTTGGCTCGCGCAGATAAAGAGCAGCGCGCGTGTTATTTAGAAATGATGGAAGAAAAAATGCTTATTTTCTATCAATCATTTGGCTTTAAAGTGGTCGCGGAGGGAGCATCGCCGGCCGGTGGGCCTAAAATTTGGTTTATGGTGAGAAGACCCCAGTGATTAATGGTGAAAATAATCAACCGTTTATTGTTCTTTAAGATCCTAAGTTTTAAAAATTGAAGCAGCAGATGCCTAATGCCTCCAAAATAGCATCGGTGATAAATTCAGAGTGGTTTAGTGGGTTTAAGTCAAAAATGCGCCAGCAGAATTTTTAAAGTGTTGTTTTAATGCGACAGATTAGGTGTTTTTGCCTGCATGTTGTATAACTTTATGATATTAAATAAATAGTTTAATAAATTATAAAATAGGCAAAACTTGTAAGGATTTAAATTTGCTGGTATTATCTAAACCGTGAAAACAAGTCTGTGTTGTAAAACAGCAAAAGCACTGAAACAATAACAACCTCATGAGGGGGAACGATGACTTTAAATAAAACCAACAAAAACTGGGGCATTGCCGCAGCAACTTTAACCGTAGTAAGCGCGTTAATTGCGCCGCAAGCAATGGCTGGCTCAAAAGCGGAGCTGGGCAATTCTAAAGTGCAAGCTTTAGAATCACAAGTGAATGAAATGGCAGACATGTTGAGAAGCATGCAGTCTGAGTTAGATGCCGTTAGAAATGAAGCAAAGCAAGCGCCTGTTGCCGCAGCACCAGCGCCGGTCAAAACTAAAGATAACATGGTATTCTTCCGTGGCGGTTTTGCCAGCATGGATCAAAAACGCAATGGCGTGTCTATATATAGTGATGTCGCAGGAAGCCAATATGGTTTGCCAGGTGGGCAGGCTGATAAAGATGCTTGGTATTTTGGTGCCGGTCTTGACTTTAGCTTGACCGACGACATGTGGGGCATGGCTGACAGCACCGAAATGTTAGCTGAGATAATGTTTGAATACAAAGAATTTGCCAGCAATGTACAGGGTAATGCATTAGCGAATAACCCAACACTGTTATCGCCTGTGAATGGTGCTGTGAATTCTCGCAATGTAACAGTTAATCAATTTAGCTTAACTGCTTCACCAAAAATTAAATTCATGAAAGGCAGCGACTTTAGACCTTGGATCATTCCGGTTGGCTTCGCATTGCATGTGGTCAGCCCTCCTTCTGAGTCTATTACGGTACTAAACCCAGGCATAATGTTTGGTGCGGGTGCTGATTACAGAATCTGGAAAGATCTCTATGTGGGTGTGGACGGTCGTTATCATTTGACCAGTAGTGCGGCTGACGGTGTTAACACCGATGGTTTCACCGCCGGTGGATACCTCGGCATTGGTTTCTAAACTTAACGTTTAGAAAAACAGGCTGTATAAAAAGGGAGGGTTTTATCACCTCCCTTTTTTTTGCTGGGCATATTTTAAATTTTATTTGCCTACGCCATGTTTGTGACTTCTGAGCCATGAGTATCTACACAAGTTTAGTTATACCTCATCCGGCAGGGATGCCGGAATCCAGAGCCAAGGATGGTAATGTGGAGGATCATAGGGGTTTGATTTATGCTCGGCCAAATCCAAAACCCTCGCCATGCTCTCCCTGTGACTGGATTCCGGCATCCCTGCCGGAATGACGGCCATCTATATATTTGTGTAGATACCTATGCTTCTGAGCTGCACATAATCACTCAAGTAATCTATTGATGAAAACGCTTTATCCTGAAATTAGCCCTTACCATACTTTTTTTCTTGCAACCGAGAGCCTGCATAGCGTTTATGTTGAGTTATCTGGTAACGCCCAAGGGATTCCGGTGATTTTTCTGCACGGTGGGCCGTGTTCTGGCACTAAACCTGATCACCGACGGTTTTTTGATCCTGTACACTATCACATCATCTTAATGGATCAGCGCGGTTGCGGTTTGTCGACGCCATTCGGCGAACTGGAACACAATACCACGCAGGATTTAATTGCCGATATGGAACGCATCCGGCAGCGCTTAAGCATTCAACAGTGGGTATTGTTCGGTGGCTCCTGGGGCGCAACCCTGGCTTTATTATATGCCCAGCAATATTCTGAACACGTCAGCGGCCTGATTATTCGGGGGACGTTTTTAGCGCGACGAAAAAACATGGATTGGTTTTTAAATAACGGGGCCAATAGGATTTTCCCCGAACAATGGCAGCGTTTGGCATTGTGTGTGCCTGAAACAGCGCGAGATAATTTGCTGCCTGGGTTAGTGGCAGCCTTATGGGGTGAAGATGAATTGGCGCAGCGACGGGTCGCCAAAGAATGGTCGGCTTGGGGCGCGCAAGTTGCATTAGCACAAGCTTTTGAATTCGATGCGACAACTGAAGCCGTTACCGAAAAAATGCTCAAGCAAGTGCGGATGGAGGTACATTATGCCCGTCAGCAGTATTTTATAGCGGAAGATCAAATTTTGGCAAACTGCCAATTATTAGCTAAAATCCCTACTATCATTATTCATGGTCGATTGGATTTGGTTTGCCCGATGGAAGCCGCTATGTGCTTGCATACCGCATTGCCCCATGCTGAATATAACATTTTGCCCAATGCGGGTCATATTGCGCAAGGCGAAGATATGCTTGATGCGTTAGTCACTGCGACGGATCGAATGCGATTATTAATTAACCTTGCCATGGACTAAACACGTCGGGAATACTTGGATACATTAATGAATACGCAACTCTCTATGCCGTTAAACGCCGCCTGGCGAAAATGGTTAATTGAAAACTTACAAAAAGGCTGTACGCAAGAATCTATATTAGCTTCTATGCTACAAAATCAATTTTCCCATGCCGTTGCCACCGCGCATATTGCCGCCATAGCAGCAGATATTGCCAATAATCGTGTCACGCTCGGTGCAGTAGTGGCCGACGAAAAGTATCACTATGAAGCCAGCAGAATCGCAAGCGGCAACACCCTTAACCTAAGCGATTGTCAAGTCAAAATATCCATGCGCCTGACGGAGCCGGACATTGTGGTTTTCGATAACTTTATGAGTGCGGCGGAGTGTGAACATCTCATCGCACTGTCAGTTGAGAAATTAGAACGGTCCGGTGTGGTTGATCCTGAAACCGGCAAAACCATTATTATTCCGGCGCGTTCCAGTGAAGGGTGCTATTTTCACCGTGGCGAAAATGCGTTTATCCAGCAATTGGATACCCGTATTTCAGCATTGATGAACTGGCCTGAAACCCATGGCGAAGGCTTGCAGATTTTACATTATGAAAATGGGGGAGAATATCGCCCACATTTTGATTATTTTCCGATTGATCAAACCGGCAGTGCGGCGCATTTGGCTAAAGGTGGGCAGCGGGTTGCGACGTTTATCATGTACCTCAATGATGTCGAGGGCGGCGGCGAAACCATTTTTCCAGAAGTGGGTTTAAGGGTAGTGCCGCGTCAGGGTTCCGCGGTGTATTTTTCCTATGCCAATGCGCAGGGGCAAGTTGATCCTGCGACTTTGCACGGTGGCGCGCCAGTGCTTGCTGGTGAAAAATGGATTGCAACCAAGTGGATGCGGCAGGGAAATTATGTATAGCGATCAAGTAAGCATTACCCACCCACTTGCAACACAATCGTATATTCCCTATCCCCTACAACAGCTTCTAAAACCGTATGTCCATTTATGCGACACCACGTCGGTATATCTTGCATGATCCCTGGATCTGTTCCCACCACGGTGAGTTGATCGCCCGCCAGCAATTGTTTAACTTTATCTTGGGTGCGAATGACCGGTAGCGGGCAGAGCAAGCGCCGAGCATCCAGTGAATGCTGGGTCATATTAACCACGTTGGCTGAATGTCAGTTGGCGCTAAAGGCTTAACCTGTAAAATTTCTTGTGTGCCATCAGGTAAGGTCACACTAATACTGACCTGTTCAGCATCGCGTCCTTGTCCATAGCGGGCAACGATTTGCGCGGCCAATTGCAAATCTTCTTCGTTTGGTGAGCCATCCAGCAAGGCCATAGAACCTTTGTGACTGGTGCAGCTCAAGGTAATAAAAGACTTTCGATACCCTTCTAAAAAACGCCCTTCGCCATCTTCGCGCGCAACAATCATTTTAAAATGTGCTTTAGGCCGAATATGTCGCCCCACTTTTAACAACATAATATCGTCGAGTTCATAGTCTTTTTTGCCCCGCGCGCGCCATAAATCCACCAGCTTTTTGGAATAACTTTCATCGGTTAAAAAGCAACAGCCACCGGCGGGTTGAGAGAATTCTGTAATGCCAAACTGCGCGGCTAAGGCAATCTGCGGTTTACGTGAACGTCCGGTAAAATCATGCAGTGCCTCCCGATTTACCCAGCCTTCCCGCTCAGGCAACGTTTCAGGCAAGTAGTTGGCACACAAAGGCCGTAACAACAAATCATCGGCACCGGATTCGCGGGAAATAATCGGCATGGTGGCTTTGCGCTGCGACATGGGGCGTTGCCCAATCACTTCGCCGGTGATGATAAAGTCAAAGTCGTTTTCAGCCAGCCATTCCTTAGCTTTACCGACCATAAACACTTTACAATCCAGGCAAGGGTTCATGTTCGCGCCGTAGCCGTGTTTGGGGTTGATTAGCACATTTTTATATTCTTCAATCACATCCACAATATGCAGCTTAATGCCCAACTGTTCCGCCACCCATAAGGCGTTGTTGCGTTTTTGTTTTTCTTGGTCGTTTTTTCTGATGGCGTGGGTGTGACCTTCGACACAAAAGCCGGTATAAAAATTAATCCCTTCTACCCGGACGCCTTGATCCATGATTACTTTAGCAGCGAGCATGGAGTCTAAGCCACCGGAAATTAAGGCGACTGCTTTTCTTTGAATGGTCATTACCGTTAATACATTAAAAATTTAAACCAATATTATACTTGGCTTTATGGTTATTTTCGCGGCAACTTCTATACTTA
>JABFRM010000076.1 GCA_013141155.1 Methylococcaceae bacterium
GCTCACCATTATTGATTGGGCGTTGCAAACCATCAATAAAAAACGCGCCGCCGCCGGTGAAGCACCGCTGGATATTACCCAAATTCCGCGTGATGACAAAGCGTCTTACGATTTATTAACCAAAAGCCAAACCACCGCCGTCTTCCAATTGGAATCGCGCGGCATGAAAGAACTGATCCGTAAATTAAGACCCGATTGCTTTGATGACATCATCGCGCTGGTGGCACTATTCCGCCCTGGCCCATTAGAATCAGGCATGGTCGATGATTACATCAATGTGAAACATGGCGCGAAAGCCGAGTACGCGCATCCGGCACTCGTCCCGATTTTAAAACCCACCAACGGCGTTATTTTGTATCAAGAACAAGTGATGCAAATCGCGCGGGAGCTGGCGGGTTACACCTTAGGCGGCGCGGATATGCTGCGCCGCGCGATGGGCAAAAAGAAGCCGGAAGAAATGGCGAAGGAACGCGAAAAATTCACCACCGGCGCAGTCGCCAATCACATCGAAGAATCAATCGCGACTTACACTTTCGATTTGATGGAAAAATTCGCAGGCTATGGTTTTAACAAATCGCATTCGGCTGCTTATGCCTTGGTCGCCTACCAAACCGCGTGGTTAAAAACCCATTATCAAGCCGCCTTTATGGCGGCGGTGTTATCGTCCGATATGGATAACACCGATAAAGTGGTGATCCTGATTGAAGAATGTCGGCAAATGAAAATAAAAATTTGCCCACCAGATATTAATGTGTCGTACTTTAAATTTGCCGTAGATGAAATACCTGAGTTGGGCGAAGAAGTGATTCTCTACGGCATTGGCGCAATGAAAGGCGTGGGCGAAAACGCGATTGACGATGTTATTCGTGAACGCGAAACGCAGGGCGCATTTAAAGATTTGGTGGATTTTTGTAAACGCGTGGATTTACGCAAAGTGAATCGACGGGTGCTGGAGGCACTAATCAAAGCGGGCGCATTTGACCGGATCAATGACAACCGCGCGGCATTATTAGATGAATTACCCACTGCCTTAAAAATCGCCGAACAACATGGTAAAACGGCGCAGACGGGACAAAATGATTTGTTTGGATTGGAGGTCCGCGAGGCGTCGGATGCTCAGCAAGATACCCCTGATGCCCCACCAAGCGTTGAACCGTGGTCGGATATTGAGCGCTTGAACGCCGAAAAATTGGTGTTAGGTTTGTATTTGACGGGACATCCGATTGATCAATATGCAGCAGAATTAAAATTCATCACCAATGGCAGTATTGCCGCTTTGATTGCAGATGCCGAACGCAGCAAAAGTAAGCAGTCTGCACGAATCGTAGGCTTGGTGGTAGAGATGCGCACCCGTCAAACTAAAAGCGGTAAAAATATGGGCTTTGCCACCTTGGATGATAGTACCGGACGCTTGGAAGTAGCCGCTTTTGGTGATACTTATGACAAATATCGCGATATTTTAAGTAAAGATTCACTGATCGTCGCTGAAGGCTCGGTTAGTGTTGATGATTTTTCTAACACCTTAAGATTAACGGCTGAAAAAATTTACAGCTTCGAGCAAGCACGAGCAGGATTTGCCCGTGCGATAGTCTTGAATTGGCCTGACGGCGCATCTAATGTTGAGTTCACTAAGCGTCTAGGGGAAATTTTGCAGCCCTATCAAAATGGTAACTGTCCAATGCAACTGCATTATAAAACCTCAATCGCGAAAGCTTCTTTGCAATTGGGCGATCAGTGGCGCGTACATCCACAAGATGAATTGCTCATTCGTTTGCGCCGCTGGTTGGGGAAGGCAGCGGTTGAAATACGCTATCGTTAAGTGTCTTTGTGATGCAGTTTTTCGGCCACCCTCTTTTTATTGCATTAAAGTCAAGAAATTGACGTATACTTTTTACTATGAAATCTAAAAACCCCTTATCACCGCAGAAGGTAGCTTCAGAAAAGACTGCGGTTGTTTCCAACATCGTTGGCAAATTGTGGCATGTTCTTCGTGAATTGCTGGAAACTGTGCTGCTGCGTGACGTTTTTTTTGAAAAATTTGCGATGGTGATTGATTCATGAGCGCTGAGGTAGACGAGTTTTTTGAACGGCTACAACAATTACGGTTCGGGGCAGAGGCACGTCTGGACCATCTTGAATTGATCCAGGGGTTGCCTCAGATCCCTGATGAAATTCTGCACGAACTGCGCGTACACCAGGTAGAGCTGGAGATGCAGAATGAAAAGTTGCGGCGGGCGCAGCTTGCATTGGAAACCTCGCGTGCGCATTATGTTGAGTTATATGACTTCGCCCCAGTGGGCTATCTTACCCTCACCGCAGACGGCATCATCGTTGAAATTAATCTCACCGGTGCTAAATTGCTCGGTAAAGAACGCCAGAAACTGATCAAACAACGCTTTGTAAAATTTGTTAGAGACGAATACCAAGAACAATGGTATCGGTTTTGTCTGTGCGCAAAACAACAGGATGAAAAACAAACTTGTGCCTTGTCTCTTCACCGTGGCGATCAAAAAGAAGGCAAAGCCTTTTGTGCCCAGGTAGATTACCAATATCGGCAAATAGCGGATGCGCCGCCATTTCTATACATCACGCTCACCGACATTACCGAGCGTATAAACGCAGAAGCTTTGTTGAAACAAAACGAAAGCTTGTTTCGTACCATGATTGAACAGGCACCCACCGGTATGTTTGTGTTGAGTGCTGAGTTGCGTCTGCAACAAATTAACGCCTTGGCACTGCCGGTTTTCGAGACTATTCAGCCATTGAATGACCGTGATTTTTCCGAAGTCTTCTGTCACCTTTGGGGAGAGGAGGTCGCAGGTCAGATTGTGGATATTTTCCGGCACACGCTGGAGACCGGCGAGCCTTACCATGCGCCAGCGGTTTGTTTGCATCGTCAAGATCTGGGCGTAGAACAATCCTTTGAGTGGGAAACACAGCGAATCATCTTGCCTGACGGTCAGCTAGGCGTAGCCTGCTATTTCACCGACATCACCGAACGTAAGCAAGCCGAGCAAGCGTTGTGTATTGCCGCAGTGGCTTTTGAATCGCAGGATAGCATTATGGTGACCGATATCCAGGGCGTTATTTTGCGGGTGAACCAGGCATTCAGCCGTATCACTGGTTACAGTAGCGATGAGGCCATTGGTAAAACGCCGCATTTTCTCCGGTCTGGACGGCATGACGAGGCATTTTATCAGGCACTCTGGGCAACGGTGGCGGACAAGGGTTATTGGCAGGGTGAAATATGGGATAAACGCCAGAACGGCGAGATATTTCCTGGGTGGCAAACTATTACCACGGTCAGAGATGCGGCGGGAAACGTTACGCATCATGTGGGTTATTTAACGGACATTACGGCACAAAAGCAGGCTGAAAAAGTGCTGCGAGATGCCCGTCAGCGGCTGGAAAACCAGGTGGTAAGCTCCAAGGAGGCGTTGGAGCAAGTCAAGCAAGAAACCGCAGAGATTAACACGGCGCTAAACGTGCTGCTTAAACATAGGGCAGCAGATGAATCCGATACCAAAATGGCGCTTGTCAGTGAGGTAGAAAACAGCATTTTACCTTTCCTAAGCAGATTGAAAAAGGCGGACTTCGGGCGACGCCAATCGACACGCTTGATCGATATTCTTGAAATCAATCTCCAGCAATTATTGAATGACTACGGCAACACCGCAAACTTACCTGCTGTTTACCAGCAACTTACCCCGGTCGAGGCACAAGTGGCATCAATGGTCAGGCAGGGACTATCCACCAAAGTGATTGCAGCAACCTTAAGCTGTGCTTCGGGAACGGTCAGCATCCATCGTAAACATATCCGCAAGAAATTAGGGTTGGACAATAAAACCTGCAATCTGACAACTTATCTATTGTCGTTGACTGAATAAATCGCGATGCTTAAGCATTGCGGTGTTTCTGTAGATGTGGATTTATCAGCAGCCACCGCACGATAATCATCCTTAAGTTAATAACTGAAGTTACGCGGATTGGCCGGGAGTCTGGCTTCAGCCCGACAATAACTCGCCCAGCCAAACGGCATCCCATAAGCAATAATCGCCAACCCGTTTCGCTTGCCCGCAGCGGATTCGCCATAATATCGCGCCATTCTTTGCGCGTCTTCATCTTTACGCACCGCATGGTCAAGATACTATGTCGGGTTAAAACCCGACTTCCAATCTGCGTAACATCAGTTAATAATAATCAGGCTCAAGATGGGTATTTTTACTACCCATTTTATAACCATAAATACCTCATTTTAAATGATTGCCTCTGCTACCCATTCAAGTAGAGAATGCGCTTAGGAATTGTGGGGGTTGTTTTCTTTCAAGTCTTAGCGCATCTAATCTGGTGTCTTGCCCTAAGCATCTAATAAATTAACAACAAGGCGGGATGCAGGCGTTTATTGGTTGTGCGACTGGATGTTTAAATTAAACAGAGGTTGGTTATGGATTATGCTACCCAATTAGAAAGTCAGCTTAAATTTAAGACTGAAGTGGGGTTGTTTTTTTTAAATGAATCTAATGGGTTTGCTGCTTACGCAAAAAACGTCCCTTTTTTAGATATTGTCTCCGAGCCAGCGTTGACTGCGCTGACAAAAAAAGCCCAAATCGTAATCTACCCCAAAAAAGATACTATTGTCGTTGAAGGTGATGAGGCTGATGCGTTCTATGTCATTCTTTCAGGTAAGGTGCGGTTATTTGTGAGTGACGAAAAGGGTAAGGAGGTGACGTTAAATTTTCAAGATCCCGGCACCTACTTTGGTGAAATAGCTTTGCTCGCCAAAGAGCGCATATCGGTTTCGGTGATTGCTTTGGAAAAAACGGTTTGTGCGGTTATTTCAAAAAACGAATTTATTATTTGGTTGATTAATTACCCTGATGTTACGTTTATCCTATTGGGCGTGTTGTCTGAAAAAATCAAGCAGTTAACAGATAAGGTCAAGCAAATGACTTTGCTCGATACCTATGGGCGTATGGTCGCTATCCTCGAAGGGTTGGCGGTTGACGAAGGGAGTTTCAAGGTGATTTATAACATGCCATCCCAACGCACTTTGGCTTCCATGGTGGGGGCATCGCGAGAAACAGTCAATAAGATTATGTGTGAACTCATTCAAGGCGGCTATGTGGATATTAACAATAAAAATCTGTTTATAAAGCAAAAATTACCTTTTATTCGGTAGGGCGTAACTGCAATATTTTTTTAGCAGTTCAAAAAACAGCTTAGGGCGAGAATCAGTTTATTTATGTGGGATAATGCAGGTTTTTATTGACCGCAGCAAAATTATCAACATGACCTTTCCAACCATTGAAAATTTCGTGGGTAACACCCCGTTAGTGCGCTTACAACGTTTACCTGGCGACACCAGCAATATCATTTTAGTGAAACTGGAAGGCAATAATCCAGCGGGATCCGTTAAAGACCGCCCTGCGCTGAGTATGATTAAGCACGCTGAGGCTCGTGGCGACATTAAACCGGGTGATCGTTTGATCGAAGCAACCAGTGGTAACACGGGCATTGCGTTAGCGATGGCTGCGGCTATTAAGGGCTATAAAATGACCTTAATCATGCCGGATAATATGAGTGCTGAGCGTCGTGATTCCATGCAAGCCTACGGTGCCGAAATTATTTTGACACCCGCAGCAGGGAGCATGGAAGCCGCGATTGATTTAGCCCGTAAAATGGAACACGATGGCTATGGGCGCATTTTGGATCAATTCGCCAACTCCGATAACCCGCTAGCGCACTACGAAGGCACCGGCCCTGAGATTTGGCGCGATACAGAAGGTAAAATCACCCATTTTGTCAGCTCCATGGGGACTACCGGCACTATTATGGGGACATCTAAATTTCTGAAGGAACAAAACCCAGCGATTCAAATAGTCGGAGTGCAACCTGAAGGCGATTCTAAAATCCCCGGTATTCGGCGTTGGCCTAAAGAATATCTGCCCAAAATTTATGATGCTACCCGTGTTGATCAGATTATTGATGTCGATCAGCAGGCTGCTGAAAGCACCACCCGTGCTTTAGCCAGAGAAGAGGGCATTTTTGCAGGCGTATCTTCAGGTGGCAGTGTATTTGCTGCTTTGAAATTGTCGGCAACAGTCTCAAACGCTATCATTGTTGCCATTGTCTGTGATCGCGGTGACCGTTATTTATCGACCGGGTTGTTTTCTCAGTAAAAACAATTTGCTGATGACACTAAATTTCTAAAGCTAAACTAAAATTTTTTGGCCGCTGTTGAGTGAGTAACTTCACTTAAGCCTGTTTCCGTTCGCCCTCGACTCCATTCATGCAGTCGAGGGCGAACGGATTTACGCTTAGCCCTGTTTCGATGAAGGTACTTTATCCACTGTATTTCAGATAAAGCCTGCTTTTTTAGGGCGTATAGAAAATACCAAAAGACAGTGAAAATCTAATCTTGTTTGGCCTTCTCTTTTCCCGCGGGCTTAATCAATCGAATTCCCAATTCTTTCAATTGCTCATCCGTCACTACCGCAGGGGCGTTCACCAATGGACAGGCCGCAGATTGGGTTTTAGGAAAGGCAATAACATCGCGAATCGAGGTAGAACCGGTCATCAACATCACCAAACGATCCAAACCAAACGCCAAACCCCCATGTGGCGGCGCGCCATATTTTAAAGCATCCAACAAGAAGCCGAATTTTTCGCGCGCTTCGTCTTCGCCGATCCCTAAAATATTGAAAACCGTTTGCTGCATGGCAGGGCGGTTAATCCTAATTGAGCCACCGCCGACTTCTGTGCCGTTCAATACCAAATCATAAGCGCGTGATAAAGCCGTGCCGGGGCTGCTGACCAAGTCTTCCACTGAACAACTTGGCGCGGTGAAAGGGTGATGGATGGCGTTGTAGCGACCACTTTTTTCATCCCAATCAAACATCGGGAAATCAACCACCCACACCGGTTTCCAGTCGCCTTGCAATAGCTTGAGGTCATGGCCGAGTTTAACGCGTAATGCGCCCATCGCTTCATTGACGATACTGGCTTTATCCGCGCCAAAGAAAATCAAGTCGCCGGTTTGTGCGCCGGTTTTGGCGATAACACTTGCCCAAATATCCGCAGGCGCAAATTTGACGATAGGGGATTGCAAGCCTTCACTTCCCGCCGTCAAATCGTTGACTTTGATGTACGCCAAGCCTTTCGCGCCATAAATGCTGACATATTTGGTGAGGTCTTCGATGTCTTTGCGGCTGAGTAGCTCGCCGCCATTTGGTACGCGCAGTGCAGCGACACGGCCTTTAGGGTCATTCGCAGGCGCGGAGAATACTTTGAAATCGACATCTTTCATGTCTTCGGCAATATCCACTAATTCTAGTGGAATGCGTAGGTCTGGACGATCAATACCGAAACGGGAGATGGCTTCGGCATAAGTCATGCGCGGGAATTTCGCATCCAATTGTACGTTAATGATTTTGGCGAATAATTGCCGGATCATTTCTTCCATGATGGTGATGATTTGATCTTCGGTCATGAACGAAGTCTCAATATCAAGCTGGGTGAATTCAGGCTGGCGGTCGGCGCGAAGATCTTCATCGCGGAAACAGCGCACCACTTGATAATAGCGGTCAAAGCCTGCCACCATCAGCATTTGTTTATAAAGCTGTGGTGATTGCGGCAGCGCAAAAAAACTGTTTTCATGGGTGCGGCTAGGGACAATATAGTCGCGCGCGCCTTCGGGCGTGGCTTTGGTCAGATACGGGGTTTCAATTTCAAAAAACTCGTTATCATCCAGAAAATTCCGTAACACCCGCGTTACATCGCGGCGCACTTTCATTTTTTCTTGCATCACTACGCGGCGGAGATCAATGTAACGATAACGCAAACGCAATTCTTCATTGACTTCAATGTCACTTTCAATCGGGAACGGCGGTGTTTCCGACTCATTCAATACTTCGATGCTTTTCGCCAACAGCTCAATTTCGCCAGAGTGCATATTGGCGTTAATCGTACCTGCGGGGCGATTGCGCACCACGCCAGTGATCTGCAACACATATTCGCTACGCACCTGCTCAGCCGTGGCGAAGGTTTCCGCCACATCGGGATCAACCACCACCTGCACCAAACCAGCACGATCCCTCAGATCGATAAAAATCACGCCGCCGTGGTCACGCCTTCTGTGTACCCAGCCGCAGATGGTCACGGTGGTTGCTAATTGTTGGGTATTTAATTCTCCGCACTTGTGGGTACGCATAGTGTGTTCTCTTGATTAAACTAAAAAGGGGATTGAGTCTCTGTGTTGTCGGATTGCAGCCGAACGGCTTTATTCGCTGGCTTTTGCTGCAACAGGTGTGGGGGTAGATGCTTTTGCAGTACCGCCGTCACCCGCGACATTTTTCTTGGCGCCGCTCTTAAAATCCGTTTCATACCAACCAGTGCCTTTCAAACGAAAGCCAGCGGCAGAAATTTTTTTCATCAATTCAGACTTGCTACAGGCAGGGCAAACCACCAAAACAGGATCGCTTAATTTTTGTAGCGCTTCGTGTTCATGTCCACAAGCTTGACATTGATATTCGTAAATAGGCATTCATAACTCCATAAACCTGCAAAAATATACTTTAAAATGGCGGCTTTTGTGAGTTTTTCAAGTCGCTTACGTTAAAATAAACCGCTATTTTAATTGAAAAGACTGCGAGCCATGGAAAAATTAATCATTACCTGTCCCGATGACTGGCATTGTCATGTCAGAAATGGCGAAATGTTAAAAACGGTCTTGCCGCATACCGCCAGGCAATTCGCCCGTGCGATCATTATGCCCAACCTTAAGCCACCTGTGACAACGGTTGCAGAAGCGCTTAATTATCGCGCAGAAATTTTACAGGCGATTCCTAAAGGGCTTAATTTCACACCGTTAATGACCCTGTATTTAACGTCTTCAACCACGCCGTTGGATGTTCAACAAGCCAGCGAAAATCCGCATGTTGTCGCATTTAAACTTTATCCGGCGGGCGCTACAACTAATTCTGATGCAGGTGTCTCGCAACTACAGGCGATTTATCCGGTATTAGCAGCGATGCAAGACTTCGATATGCCGTTATTGGTGCATGGCGAGGTGACAGATGCCGAGTGCGATATTTTTGATCGGGAACAGGTGTTTGTTGAGACCCAGCTCGGTGCCATCGTGCGGGAGTTTCCCGCGTTACGCATTGTACTGGAGCATGTGACTACCGAAGCCGCCGTGCAGTTTGTTTTGGAAAATAGCGCCAATATCGCCGCGACCATCACCCCACAGCATCTGCTTTATAACCGTAATGCCATGCTAGTCGGCGGCATCAAGCCGCATTTTTATTGCCTGCCGATATTAAAACGTGAGCAGCATCGTCTAGCCCTAGTAGAAGCGGCGATTAGCGGTAATCCTAAATTTTTCTTAGGCACTGATAGCGCCCCGCACTTAACCACCTTGAAAGAAAATGCCTGTGGTTGTGCGGGTTGCTTTAGCGCACACGCGGCTTTGGAATTGTATGCAGAAATATTTGAGGCGAATAACGCCTTGGATAAATTGGAAGGTTTTGCGAGCTTTTTTGGGGCAGATTTTTATCGTTTGCCGCGCAATACTGAAATAGTAACGTTAACCAAAAGCACTTGGACGGTGCCGGACAGTTATGGCGAAGCCGAGTGCAGGATTACACCGTTGCGGGCAGGGGAGGCAGTACACTGGAAATTAGGCTAAGCCGCCGTATGAAATTATCCGCGCTTAATGGATTTAAGTACAATTATTGCCCAACCTAGGAACAATGTTTGTTGCCGGATTGGCTGCGTTTATTTTGTTGTCAATTGCTTCAAGGCTGGGATTGGTTTCGGTTATCCATCTAGTAACCGAAACCTTAAAAAAGCGTTGTCTGTGAAGTATTTCACAGATTGTAAATTTAAGTAAAAAACATCTAAATAGCAATATCCAAAAAAACACCCCTGCTTATAGGCAGCCCGTCCAACTCGCGTTACAATTCAACCCCACCGTTATCAATTCAAAACTCATCATGCAGCAACCTTTTAAAACGATCGGCATTATTGGCAAGCCCAGCGATCCTGAGATAATTGATACCTTGGTCATCTTGACGCATTTTTTAAAGCGCCAGCGCTATGCGATTGTGATTGAAACCAATACTGCGTTGTTACTGACGGGATTGGAGTTTGAGGTTTGTTCGATTAATGACATGGGTCAACAGGCTGATCTGGTGATTGCGGTGGGTGGCGACGGCACTTTTTTAAGCGCTGCGCGGGCGATAGCGCATTATGATGTACCATTGATCGGCGTTAACCTGGGGCGATTGGGATTTTTAACCGACATTTCGCCAGAAGAGTTACTGGTCAGTTTGAGTGCGATTTTATCCGGTCAATACAAAGAAGAACGCCGCCACTTGTTACGCACTAAAATTATTCGCGATGCCCGAGTAATTCATGAAGAAACAGCGGTCAATGAAGTAGTGATTCACCGTTGGATCACACCGAGCATGATAGAAATCATCACCACGATTGATGGCGTGTATTTGAACTCACAACGCTCTGATGGCTTGATTATTTCAACCCCCACCGGTTCTACGGCTTACGCGCTTTCCGCAGGCGGGCCGATTGTGCATCCCTCCTTAAATGCGCTGGTATTAGTGCCACTGAATCCCCATGCTTTTTCTAATCGCCCCATCGTGATTAATGATTCGGCGGAAATTGAAATCACTTTTATTCAAACCAAACAGATTAATGCACTCGTCACTTGTGACCACATTGAAATACCGGATGTGTTGATCAGTGATAAGATTTTAATCAAAAAAGACCCAAAACCCATTAAAATGTTGCATCCCGAAGGCCACGATTTTTATAATACCTTGCGCAAAAAACTCAATTGGAGCAGTGGTTAAGCACGTTTCTTTTTTCAACCTTCAATTGCAAACAATATTTTGCCTGCAATGTTGTTATAAACGCTTAATTTCAATGCTTTTTTTAGTCGCTTTACGCAAAAACTGCATTTGCTGTTCAAACCGCTGGCATTTTGAACACATAAACAGGTGCATTCGCATACCGCCGCGCTCCTGCCATGTCAGTTGACGATCCATGCTTTCAGATAACAACGCACTAATCTCTTTACACGATTTCATACTCAGCCCTTTGCGTTAAACCAGCGTTGTTCGAGGCATTCTCTCAGCCCAAGGCGCGCACGATGCAAGTAAACACGGCAAGCACTTTGGCTAAGGTTCATATCTTGACAAATTTCGTCAGTTTCCAACCCTACTATTTCCCGTAACATAAAAGCCTGTGCCTGTTGTTTGGGTAAGTTTTGTTGGCATCATTCAAAAATAACCCAAAATTCAGCTTGTTCTAAAGCGTGGTCAGGTTCTTTCCAAGCACTAGGCGTGCCAATCCAGCGACCTTTGCCATTAAATAGCAATTGTTCCAAGGCAGCATTAGGATCATCATCGTCATCCACCCAATCATTGAATACCGCCTGCTTCTCTAGCGAACGATAATAATCAGCCATTTTGTGTTTAAGAATGCCGACCATCCACGTTCTTATTGCCGATTCACTGCGAAAGCTTTCATTGCCATGTAATGCCGCCAACAATGTGTCTTGCACCGCATCTTCAGCGGCGGCATGATCGCGCAAATGCAAAAAAGCATAACGTAATAGCATGGCTCTGTGCTGACTTAAATCGTTATTATTCATGATGTGGTATGACTTTTATCAACTTTCATCCGTCAACACTTTATAATGCGGATCTTCAACAATATTCACTTCAATCAACTCATCCGCATTATTCAAAAGCTGTTTACAATCTTGACTTAGATGCTTTAAATGCAATTTCTTACCTAACTTTTGATAGCGTTCAGTGAGTTTATTTAACGCTTCAATCCCTGGCATATCTACCACTTTACTGTCTGAAAAATCAATAATCACCTCGCTAGGAGCCTGTCGGACAGGATTTGGCATTCTTAGCATTGCTTAGCCATTACGGATTTTTAGTGGCAATAATTCTTCGGTTCATTAACTGACTTATCACTAT
>JABFRM010000056.1 GCA_013141155.1 Methylococcaceae bacterium
GTTGGTTTGGGTGTGGGCTTATTGGCTGGCATTGAGCGTTATTTTTTAGGGGGCTTTGTAGCTGAAAGCAGCGCATTGGCAACGGTATTGTTGGGATTGTATGCGGGTACGATGCTCTATTTTCGTCCACAGTGGACTAAAAGTGCGTTGAGTCTGTTTGGCGTGGTTGTAGTTGGGACGGTTTTAAAATACATTTTAATGCTGTCGATGGTGCAGCCTTTGAATGACGCTATAGAATTGGTCAAAGCAATTAGCATACCGACGACGGTGCTTAATATATCCGGTTGTGTACTTTTTATTTGGTTGATGAGTGACCTTGACCGTGATCGTCTTGAAAACGAAGCAGAAGAAGCGCGTTTATTAGCCTTACAGGCAGAGGTTGAGCGTGACCGTCAGGGACAATTGGCGCAACAATCAGAATTGCGGGCATTAAGGGCGCAGGTCGATCCGCATTTTCTGAACAATACCTTGAATGATCTCATAGAACTCATTTTCGACTATCCTGAGAAGGCAAGACTTTATGTGGGAAAATTAGCCGATTTTTTTAATTACACCCGTGAATTTGCCGGACGCAACACGATCAGTTTACAACAAGAATTGGAACAGCTACAACGTTATTTGGACTTGCAACGCTTAGGCTTAGAAGATAAGTTACAAGAAAATATAGATATTCCTCCCGATTTATGGTTGTTGCAAGTGTTGCCGGGGTGTTTGTTAATCTTGGTGGAAAATGCCCTTAAGCATGCTTTTAAAGGTCAGGCAGCACCATATAATCTGAAAATCTATGCAGTAGAAAAAGATACGAATTTGATATTAAGCGTTCGTGATAATGGCATAGGGGTTGCTCCTGAACGTTTGGCAAAATTAGGCAAAACACCAGTGCAATCATTGAATAAAGGTGGCGGTGTCGCACTTTACCATTTAGGCCAAAGCCTAGTGCTGGAATTTGGTGAAGCCGCTAAAATGAATATTGAATGTAATGATAAGGGAACGATAGTGAGTTTAATTCAACCTACACGTAGTGCGATATGATGAGAAAATTCAGTGTTGTTATTGTTGATGATCGTTCTTTGGCACGTAAAAGACTGAAACGCCTACTACATGAGAACCATCCCGATATGGATGTCGTTGCTGAGTTTGAGAATATTGAATCCGCTTGGGAAAAAATTGCAGTTAGCGGTGTGGATGGCGTGTTTTTAGATATTAATTTTGAACAGCAAGGTGAAACTGCTGGTCTGGCATTAGCCCGTCGTATCAACCTGTTAAAGGCTGCACCTTGGATTATATTTGTTACCGGCTATCCAGAACACGCCGTGGTAGCGCATGATTTTCGTCCATTTGGCTACATTCTTAAACCAATTGATGAAGCAAAACTTGAAAAAGCACTCAATAAAGTACGGGAACCAGCACCGATTATTCGTCCGCCTATTCGTATCGAAGTGCGGCACAAAGTATTGCGATTAGGGGAGAATGGTGAGGTTGAAAGATTGTTTTTGACCCGATTTTTGGTTGCTGATGAGATTTTGTATATTCAATCCCAAAATGGCATCAACGCGGTTAAAGTATACTTGGTCAACGGCGAGGTTTTGGATGATGTTAGCATTAGGCTTAACCGATGGCTAACGGACTACGATTTGCCCTGTTTTGTGCAGGTGCATCGTAGTGCCATTGTTAATTTAAAATATGTGGGCGGTTTTAAAGCCGATCTTGAAAAAGCCGAAAGTTATCTGCTTACTTTTAAAGAAAATCCAATTGAACTGTCTGTTGGAGCTACCTTTTTTGCGGCATTTAAAGAAGCCATAAGAAGGTGTTCTTAGGACATGCTCAGGATATTATAGCGGTTTAACAAAGTGAGATTTAAAGGTGCGTATGACTGATTTAATCAATAAAACCCCTATCATCAGGGTTATACAATGACATATTTTAAAATTTATCTCTCTGTGCCTTTTGCACAAAAAGATGAAGCAAAGACCCTGGGTGCCAGATGGGATGCAACCTTGAAAAAATGGTATGTTCCAGCCGATAAGGACATAGCGCTGTTTGCAAAATGGCAAACGCCCTCCGGCACCTTAGATACTGCCGTAACTTCTAAGAGCCAACCAAAATCGCGGACATCATCCGGTAAAGCCAGCACTACAGTCAACGATATTGGTGCTGGGGTGATGACGTATGCAGCGGATCAGGATTTTGTTGCTTACAGTGGTGATGAACCGCCTTGGGATTAATGCGCGTTTTAATCCTGCGTTAAGCTAAAAAACACCTAGATATTCACCTCGCCTAACCCCGCTGTTTTAAATTTAAATCAGGGGGGCGAGTATTTTTTAAGGTTACCGCAAGGCTTTTTCCCACTTACTAATCACCGCTGCGGCTATGCTGTTGCCATAAACATTGGTGGCACTGCGTCCCATATCCAAAATTTGGTCTATGCCTAACAACAGCAGCAATCCTGCTTCTGGGATATGAAACATCGACAGCGTTGCGGATATGACAATCAGTGAAGCCCTGGGAACGCCCGCCACGCCTTTGCTGGTAAACAACAGCACCAGTAACATGATCAATTGGTCGCCCAGGGGCATTTCAATCCCATAAGCTTGCGCGATAAACAGCACCGCGAAAGTCATATACATCATGCTGCCATCAAGATTAAACGAATAACCCAGCGGCAATACTAGGCCGCAGACTTTTTCATCGCAGCCGAAACGTTCCAATTGTTGTAATAGCTTAGGGTAGGCACTTTCGCTGCTTGCGGTACCAAATGCCAAGAGCATGGGCTCGCGAATGTGGCGCAGGAGCGAGAAAATTTTGCGCCCTAAAAACAGTGCGCCGATGCAGCCTAAAAGAGTACACAGCAAAAATAAGCCTAGATAAAATTCGCCAATGAATTTGCCATAAGAAGACAAGATACTTAAGCCATTTTTGGCAATAACTGCCGCAATCGCTGAAAATACCGCAATGGGCGCAGTGTGCATGACATGGCTGGTGATTTTTAGCATGATGTGCGTGAGTGAATCGAGTGTATGCACCAGGGGCGTTGCTAATTCCCCCAAGGATGCACACGCTACGCCAAAGAACATTGAAAACACCACGATTTGCAGGATTTCATTATTCGCCATCGCTTCCACGATGCTTTTGGGGAAAATATGCGCTGCGAAGTTGCCTAATGAGGGCTTAACATCTGGTAGCCCCGTAACTGCGCCTACTGTCGGCAAGTCCATGTGTAAGCTACTGCCCGGCGCAAGGAGGTTTACCAGTAACATGCCTAATAACAAACTGAGCAAAGACGCTGAGAAAAACCATAACAAGGCTTTAATACCAATGCGCCCGACGGTTTGGGTGTCGCCCATTTTCGCCATGCCCACCACTAAAGTGGAAACCACCAAGGGCGCAATAATCATTTTCACCAGGCGTAGAAAAATATCGGTCAGTACTGTGAATATACTGATAATTTGGGTAAGTAAGGGGTTGGGTGTTGCGGTATTGCCGAGAGTGAAATTCAGCAATTCCCCGACAATAACCCCCAGCACCAGCGCTATTGCGACGTAGAGGGTTTGGCGATTGGGAGGGGAGGGGGTATGGTGTGTCTGTGTGGTCATCTTAATATTCCTAATTTAAAAGTTTAAAAATTTTTCGGGATTTGAAATATTTGAATAGCCTGCTGTTTCTGGGTGTTGTACAAGGTCAAATAAAATTGATCGATGGTTTGGTAAGGCGGCTGTGTCAAAAAAGCACCGGTGTCTATACAGATATGAGAAAAAGCGCTGCGTACGTTGGTATCAAGGGTGTGTCCGCAATAAGTCGGCGATAATCCCGGTTGCATTGGTGTCTGGTTTTGCAGATCTTTCTTCCTGAATAAAGTCCGCCCCCAAAGCATTCGATGCACAGTATGTTCAGGTATTGCCTCGCCCATAGACCAGCGGTCAATGTCTTCATCTAACCAAGTTGTCGGTGGTGCGCAGTCAAGGTCATTGCGTAGCAATTCTGCATGAACTACTTGAAAACGTGTATCCCCTGTGCCTACCACAATAATAAGTGGCAATGAAAAAACCCGCGCTAAAGCTTGATCAAACTCTGGGGTCATGCGTTGGCGTTCAAAGTCATAATACTGCATAATCCAATCGCCCCCATTGTCCAGAAACATGAATTTTTGTGACACACTATAACTATAACTATAACCATCAAGATTACCTAATTTGCCCAGATTAAACCAATAGTCTAATTCATCATTGGGCTGAGTATCATTTAGACGGTAATTCGCAAAAAAGTTAGCCAGCATCGCTTCGTGATTGCCACGCACTGCATAGAACCACGGCTCTGCCAGTAATTGTAGGCAAGCTAAAGAATCAGGGCCTCGGTCAATTAAATCACCTACCGAAATCAGCCGATCACACGCGGGATCGAAATTGACCTTATCCAATAAGTCTTGCAGGAGTTGATAGCAACCATGCAAATCACCCACCACATAATCGGTGCCTTGGTTATTGATGGGTAAGGTGACGATAGCGTTGACAGAAATGTTTTTAATCATGGGTTTAACGATGGGTTGAAATGGTATGTTTAATCTCATCAAGCACATGCGTTGGGAGAAATTCGCTTAATGTATGCGCTGCCGAAGCATCCAACACCTTACGAGAACCGATTTCGTACTCACTCGATTGAACTTCAGTCCGATAAATCAATATAAACTGTCCTTGGTCATTACGACATAACCAAACGCGCATCCCTTTAATATCGTGATTCCGAAATAACCATCCCCTCTTCTCTTTTTTTGCTTGGGAAACAAAGTAGCCATATTTTTTGATGATCTCATTTTTAAAAACCAGACGAAAGTATTTTCGCCCAATTGCTTCACTGATTGCATTTTCAGGAAATGCTAAAAAGTATCCGAGAATAATAGCAATAATACCCGGCAACAGGCAAAAGGCTAACTTGGTACTAAAATCTGTTGTAGGGATGCCGTTAACGTTAATGTGTGAGTTTGGGTTAAATAAAAATGGCGGTATGCTTAAAACGAACCATAAGACACCCCAAAACAGACAGAATATTCCCCCAAATCCACCAAACTTACTCATTAAATTACTCCCCCAACAGTAGTGCTTTCTTGTGAAACACCTGTATTCCGATAAAACGTTGCCATGTTTTCCATAATATCTTTAGGCATACTGGGATGGGTATTCACAAAAATAGTGCTACCCGCTTTGGAGTTTTCAGCAATGTGTTTCAGCGACTCTGTGTACATGAAAAACAAAAGATAATTCGGGTCTACGCCAGCGGAGGTTAATTCTTCGACCGCATCATGAACCCCGCTTGCAACCTCACGGCGAAATTCTGCCAAGCCCTGTCCGCGTAATTTCAACGCTACCCGTTCTGCCTCGGCATTAATAGCAATAAATGCCCCATTCGCCTCGGCATTTTTGGTTTTACGAATTAATAGCGCTTGTCCTTCATGTTCCGCCGCTTCACGCTCGTTAATCGCCGCAACCACACGGGTCATTGAATCCATCACTTGTTTGTCAAAACTTAAATTATGATAACGCAATTCAATAATCCGATAACCCCATTCAGCAAGCCGAACCTCTACATTTTGCCGAATCAACGTAACCACCTCTTGCGACATACCGATTAACTCCGCCTGCCTTTTACCGGCGGCATAAGAACGTGTTTCATCTTCGACTAAACGGCGCATCGATAACATAAATGCGGTGGTGTTAGCGAAAGAAAACATGGCACGGCGTACTGTATCGTTTTCGATGTTAGCCACTTCAAATAGTAGTGTGCAATTAAATTCAACATTGGCCTGATCTTTGGTAATCGCATGAAACTCCATATCGACCACTTGTGACTGCATACTGAGCATAGTGGTAAATTCCCACGGCCATAGCCAGTTTAACCCCGGCTTTAATACGCGCCGATAACGACCAAATAATGTCACAACCGCAACATTACCTTCCTTAACGGTTCGGAACGGCAGGAAAAATAATGCGATTGAGATAAAGATAATACAGACAATGAAAGTATTCATGATGCTCTCCAGCGATAACGTTACTAACGGATTAAATTATCCTTAATATCAGCAGCGTTATCACAGGCGATTGGTAAAGCGCAGAATTTTTGCGGTGAACAGGGGGTTTTTAACGCTGAAACGCATTGTAGGTACTCTATTGAGCCTGTCGAAGGATGAATAGAGGAAGGTGACAGGCTTAAGTGAAGTTATCCACTCAATTTCATATAGAGCCTTTTTTGAAAGAGGAAGGGGAGCTGTTTATAGTGATCAATAGTGAACTGCATCGCCAGGCATTGCATAATTGAGGAAAATGGAACACAGACAACTCTTATCATAATGATCAGTGTTATCTGCGTGCTATTTTTTACTGCGGAGGCGTTACATTTTGTATGAGGACAAATGGCAGGCTGCATGAATACTAGAATTGCACTTCAGAGTTGAATTCACCGTATTATTTGCAAGGATGCTGACAGAAAAATGTTGCAAACCTTACAAAATACTAACCCATTCAATACCACCATGATTGCCATTCGCCTTGTCCAACCCGCCGACATTCCCCATTTGGTTACGCTGCTAAACGCACTATTTACCCTTGAAAGTGATTTTGTAGTGGATGCCGACAAACAGACACGCGGACTCAAACTGTTGCTGGAAACGGATACTGCGGGCGTGTGGGCGGCTGAGGAATTGGAAACGCTACAGGTGGTGGGCATGTGCAGTGTGCAAACTTTAATTTCGACAGCGGAAGGGGGGCGAGTGGGCTTATTGGAAGATTTGATTGTCGCTACCGCGTTTCGCCAACAAGGTATCGCCACACAATTATTGGCGCAAGTAAACCAGTGGGCGGAAGAGCGCGGACTTACCCGTTTACAATTGTTGGCAGACAAACACAACCAACTTGCCTTGGATTTCTACGCCCGTAAGGGCTGGCAGGTGACGCAGCTGATTAATTTAAAATTGAAGTGCCTTTAATCTGCACATAAACCCCCATGCCCACTTGCAATGCCAGCAACACGGCGGATTTTTGGGTGATATGTGCCAGTAACATCTGTCCACCGACCTGCACCTGCACCACGGTTTGTCCTGCTTGGGCATCGGCTAATGCGGTAATGACGGCAGGCAGGACATTGAGGATACTGGTCGCTTGCGGTTTTTCTTTAACGATGCTGACATCACGGGCGAATATCTGCACCCGCACGGGTGAGCCTATGGAGGCATCCATCGCGGGCAAACTTAAGGTGATGCCTGCAAAATCAATACTGGTTAAATGATACGCTACTTCATGCGCCTTAATTTTGCCTTGCCAAACCGTCACTGCGTCCCGCTCTTGCACCAGTGGCACATCAAGGCGGCTCAAGGTTTCTGACAATGAGCCTGCCGCAATCGCCTTGCCTTCTGCCATGACCACCAGAAAATCCGACAATTGCGCCACTTCTTGTTGCGAATGGGTGACGTATAGCACCGGAATTTTAAGCGTTTGATGCAAACGACTCAAAAACGGCAAAATTTCTTGCTTGCGTTTTGAATCCAGCGCGGCGAGCGGTTCATCCATCAGCAACAGGTCTGGGTTTAAAGCTAATGCCCGTGCGATGGCGACTCGTTGTTTCTCGCCGCCAGAGAGGTTTTCTGGCATACGCTTGAGCAAATGTTCAATGCCCAATAAGTCTAAAATAGGCGGCAGTGCCTCGCCTGCCGTTGATTTGCCAATGCGCTTTAGCCCAAATTGCAGGTTTTCTGTAACGGTCAAATGGGTAAATAAACTGGCTTCCTGAAACACGTAGCCCAGTGTGCGTTTGTGTGTAGGCAGAAACACGCCGCGTGCGCTGTCTTGCCACACTTGCCCGTTGATGGTTAAAAAGCCGTGCGGCGCGTGTTGCAAGCCAGCAATACAACGCAGTAAAGTGGTTTTACCCGAACCTGAAGCCCCAAATAAAACGGTAATGCCGGAATTGGGCAAATGCAGATCAACGTCTAATTGAAACGCGCCGTAATTCAGTTTGAAGGTGGCGTGAATGTTCTCGGTCATTTGAAAGACTGCGAAGTCACAGGCGTTTTAAGTACGCCATACATAAACAGTAGGATGGTGAAGGAAAATAGGAGCAAGCCACCTGCCAACCAGTGTGCCTGTTCATATTCCAAGGCTTCCACATGGTTATAAATTTGCACCGACACCACGCGGGTTTTATCAGGAATATTGCCGCCCACCATCAGCACCACACCAAATTCACCCACGGTGTGGGCAAAGCCTAAAATAGTGGCGGTTAAAAAACCATGCCGTGCCAGTGGCACAACCACGCTGAAAAAAGTATCCACAGGGCTGGCACGTAAGGTTGCCGCTGCTTCCAATGGGCGTTCACCAATCGCGGCAAAAGCCGCCTGCAACGGTTGCACCACAAACGGCAGGGAATACAGCACCGAGGCAACGATTAATCCCGCAAAGGTGAAGGGCAGTGTGCCTAGCCCTAATTCAGTCGTGATGCGCCCCACCACGCCTTGCGGACCCATGAGGATCAGCAAGTAAAATCCCAACACGCTGGGCGGCAACACCAATGGCAACGCCACCAGCGCATTACAGATGCCTTTCCAGCGCGACTGTGAACGCACCAGCCACCACGCCAACGGCGTACCCACGAGCAGCATCAGCACCGTGGCAATGCTGGCGACTTTAAAAGTCAGCCATAAGGTGTCAATATCGGCGGCGTTTAGCATCGGTTTATTGCCCGCTTAAGTCGTAACCGTATTTTTTGATAATCGCTTTTGCTTCCAGTGATTTTAAAAATTTCAGCAGCGCAGGCGCGGCGGGGTTTTCAACGCCTGTTTTCAGTAAGATGGCATCTTGCAGAATCGGTTTGTGTTGGTCAGCCGGAATTATCCAGCCAGAGCCACTGCCGATTTTACCGTTTTCTATCACTTGCGATAACGCCAAAAAACCCAGCTCAGCATTGCCGGTGCTGATAAATTGTTGCGTTTGGGCGATGTTTTCACCTTGCACGAATAACGGCTGCAATTTGTCGTACACGCCCATTTTTTGCATAAGCGACACCGCTGCCGCGCCATAAGGGGCGAGTTTTGGATCAGCCAACGCGAGATGCTTAAAGCCACCTTTACTTAAGATTTTGCCTTGCTCGTCAACATAGTTAGGCGTTGCAGACCATAACACCAACTTACCGATGGCATAGGTGAATTGGCTATCTGCTACCGCAAAACCGCTTTGCACCAGCTTTTTAGGGTTTTTATCATCTGCCGATAAAAACACTTCAAACGGCGCGCCGTTTTCCAATTGCGCGACAAATTTACCGGACGAGCCGAACGATAAATTCGCGCTATGCCCCGTGGTTTTTTCAAACGCGGCGGCAATTTCCGTCATTGGTTTGGTGAAATTAGAGGCAACGGCGACCAAGGTGGTGGCTGCTTGCGTGAATGATGCGGTAAGCAATAAACTGAGACTTAAGCCTATTGAAGTCAAGGTTTTAACGTGCATGAGGCGCTCCAGATTTAAAATTAAAAACGTAATAAAGTTTGTACATAGAAATAATCCACATCTTGCCCATTGGGGGCAGAAGGCGCACGTTTGGCAAATTCGCCTTTAAACAAATGTGTCCAGCCTGCTTCAAAATTGAGGCTGCTGTTAAAATCATAACGGGCCGTCAGTTCCAATTGCTGACCGATAAAATCACCGCTCCGTCCACTTTTATCTTGCAGACTGCCCCAACTGTCGGTTGCTGATGCCAGCCAGAAAGCGCGGTGGTTTAGGGTGAGCTGCACATCTTCACGCGGCGCGGCGGTTATGCGTAAACTGGGGGTGTTGAGGTTAGTACGCGCAAATGCGCCGTAAATGCCCGTGGGCCCAAAATCAAAACGGCGTGCGCCATACAGCGTATCAAAACGCTGGTCTTTGCCATCGTTGGGATTGTCATCGCCACTGATATAGTCGTACTCAAACGCCACGCGCGGTGTCCAAGGTGCATCAAAAGTATAACCCGCATCGACGTGTTGCATCCACGCTAAATGTTGTAAGTCTTTGTTGTCGGTGGCATTGGTCGTTGCTCGTACTGTCCCAATTTGTCCGATAGATTCGAGTTGGAAGTCAAATTTCCCTTTGGCAGGCTTGATAAACAAACGCGCACCAGGGGTAAAATAACGGCGATTACGGGTTGGTGCGGTCGCACTGTCGCTTTCATCCAAATGATACAGATACAATTCGCTGTTGATGTTCCACGGCAGATTGTACAGCTCTAAAAATCCCCCTGAAAACAGGGTGTTGCCGTTTTCTTCGTCAAAACGATGCACATCATTCAAAATATCGGTTGCCGTACTGGGATCACGATTGACGGGCAAGGTCACAAAACTGGTAAACTGCCAATGGCTGTAATCAGTGATCCGCAACTTGCCGCCTGTAAAGCTATTGATGGTATTGCGAAACACATTGCGCGCGACCAAGCGCCGACTGCCTAAATTCAGCGATTGCCGCCCCGCGATCACTTCCACGCCGATGCCGCTGTAATTGAGGTTTTGATTCGCCCAAGCCAAGTAACCCTGAATGAAATCCGCGTTATTGACATGGGTGTTGTTCACGCCAGAACCCGTATCTGCGCCAATTTCGCGTGCATCCAGAAATTCACCGCCCAGTCGCCATTGTCCTAAACGCGCTTCTAAGGCGACATCCAGTTGCAAAGGAATTTGTTGGTCGCCGCCCTTGCCATTGGCTTTAACACTGCCATCCAATGATTCATAACGGGTGCGTTGTTCGACTGATAATGACAACCAGTTAGGTAATTTCAGCGCATCACGCAAATTCCACACGGGCTTTTCATATTTTCCACCGCCGCTTAAGCCATCCTGCATTTGACTGGAAAATGCGGCAAAAGGCGGGCGTGTGTAGGTAACAGTCGGTGGTGCGTTTTTTTCGGCAGCCATAGCATTGCTGATAAAAAAATGGCTAGCAACCGTTAGGCTGAGCGACAATTTAAACTGAAGGGACATGGCATTTTCCATTAAGATTAATAAGGGGGTTATCGTCTATATTGTAAAAGCAAAGCGCGTGCCAAGCAATCGTTATTACCTTAAGGTAATAATGAAAAGCCATTTAGATTGATTCTGCATCAAGAACTGTGTAGACAAGATGATAAAAACCACAAAATTTGTGCTTATTTTGTGAGATAGCTTACAATCAAACAGGCGTGATCTTTTTATTTATGGTGTACGGTTTTTGTTATGTCTGATTTTGAACAGCAAGTCCAGTCTGATCATTCACAATGGGTAGACGCTGAATTGCGTTTGCTGGGTGGTTTAAACACCCGTTTATTCAAGCTGTTGAAAGCGATTCAGCGCACGGGGTCTATTAACCAAGCCGCCAAAGCCATCGGCATGACTTATAAGGGCGGTTGGGAAATGATTGAGCGGGCCAATAATTTAGCGCCGAAGGTGTTGGTGTCCACCGCAGTGGGCGGTAGCCAAGGTGGCGGCACACGCTTAACCGCCACTGGTAGCGCGATGCTGGCGTTATTTACCGACATTCAACAGGAACATCAACAGTTCTTAATGCAATTAAACCAACGCCTGAATGACAATCAGGACATTACATTTTTACTCAAGAGGTTCACCATGAAAGCGAGTGCACGTAATCAATTATTTGGAAAAGTGGTTGCCGTTTCAATCGGCACGGTT
>JABFRM010000068.1 GCA_013141155.1 Methylococcaceae bacterium
ACAGGCCGGTATTCTAACCAACTGAACTACCGCTCCAAAGTCTGGTGGGTGCTGAGGGGTTCGAACCCCCGACCCTCGCCTTGTAAGGGCGATGCTCTCCCAGCTGAGCTAAGCACCCGACTTAAGAGATGCTAGTTTACACCATCTTTTAAAGTTTTACCAGCTTTAAATGAAGGAATTTTTGCTGCTTTAATCGTAATCTCTACGCCAGTTTGAGGATTACGCCCTTTACGTTCAGCTCTTTCTTTTATTGCAAACGTACCAAAGCCAACCAAAGCTACCGAACCGCCTTTACCCAGCTCATCTGAAACAGCTTTTATAAAACCATCTAAAGCTCTACCTGCGTCAGCTTTAGTTAATTTAGACGCATCCGCCATAGCATCAATAAGTTCCGATTTATTCATCATTCCCCCTTAGGAAGTCATTTATTTAAAGTATAAGGCCAGTAAAACCCGTTAACTTCTTATGCACACATCTCAGCGCAACAAGAAAGTGTGCTATTTATACAATTGCACTCAATCAGTGTCAAGCTTTAAACACCACAGCCAAATTGATTTTTAAGATTATCTTGCCACTTGCTCAACATTCTTAACGCATTAATGTGCTGTTGCAATCTGTTTTTTTACCTTTACTTTAACCGCAGACTTTTCTATTTCAACAACCTTTTCAAGAGGCGTAGGCTGATATTGCAAAGCCACCTCTAACACTTCATCAATCCAGCTCACCGTTCTAATATCCAAATTTTGTTTAATATTATCAGGTATTTCAACTAAATCTTTCGCATTGTCCGTCGGTATTAAAACCGTGGTAATGCCCCCCCGATGCGCTGCCAGAAGTTTCTCTTTTAATCCACCGATAGGCAAGACTTCGCCACGCAAAGTAATCTCGCCAGTCATGGCTACACAAGCCCTAACCGGTATTTTAGTCAGTGCTGAAATAATCGCTGTACACATACCAATGCCGGCACTTGGGCCGTCCTTAGGTGTCGCCCCTTCCGGAACATGAATATGAATATCATTTTCTTGGAATTGCTCTTTAGTTATGCCCAATACTTCCGCGCGACTTCTGATAACAGTCACCGCCGCCTCAATTGACTCCTTCATAACATCACCCAACTTACCGGTTGCCGATTGCTTGCCTTTGCCCGGCATAACAGCGGTCTCAATGGTCAACAACTCACCACCCACCTCCGTCCACGCCAAACCAGTTACTTGTCCAATACGGTCCTGCTCTTCCGCCAAACCATAGCTAAATCGTTTTACACCCAAATAAATATTTAAATTTTCAGATACAATCACTGTTTTAGGCTGTTCCGGCTTAAGTAATAAATCCTTGACTACTTTTCGACAAATTTTGGATATTTCCCGCTCTAAACTTCTGACGCCCGCTTCACGCGTGTAATAACGAACAATATCTTTAATTGCCATTTCGGTAATTTCAATTTCTTTAGCTTTTAAACCATTATTAATGATCTGTTTTGGCACCAAATAACGCAAAGCAATATTAATTTTTTCGTCTTCTGTATACCCTGCCAGGCGAATCACCTCCATTCTGTCCAACAAGGCCGAGGGAATATTCAAGGTATTTGCCGTAGCCACAAACATCACATCTGATAAATCAAAATCAACTTCTAAATAATGATCGGAAAAAGTATGATTTTGCTCAGGATCCAACACCTCCAGCAGCGCTGAAGCCGGATCACCTCTAAAATCCGCTGCCATCTTGTCAATTTCATCTAACAAAAACATTGGATTACGGGTTTTAACTTTCGCTAAATTTTGTAAAATTTTACCGGGCATAGAACCAATGTAGGTTCGGCGATGTCCACGGATTTCGGCTTCATCGCGTACGCCTCCCAGCGCCATACGCACATACTTACGATTGGTCGCACGCGCGATAGACTCCCCTAATGAGGTTTTACCCACCCCTGGCGGCCCAACCAAACATAAAATAGGTCCCTTTAACTGCTTAACCCTTTGTTGCACCGCCAAGTATTCAAGAATCCGTTCTTTAACTTTTTCCAAACCATAATGCTCGGCTTCCAACACCTCTTCCGCCACTTTTAAGTCATGTCGAACTTTGGATTTTTTCTTCCAAGGCACGTTTACCATCCAGTCGATGTAATTCCGAATGACACTGGCCTCTGCCGACATCGGCGACATTTGTTTTAATTTGTTTAATTCAGCATCTGCTTTGGTTCTGGCCTCTTTAGACATCCCCGCATGGGCAATTTTAGCTTCTAATTCTTCAACTTCATTAGGCACTTCGTCCATTTCGCCCAGTTCTTTTTGAATTGCTTTCATCTGCTCATTCAAATAATATTCGCGCTGGTTTTTTTCCATTTGCTGCTTAACCCGTCCACGGATTTTCTTCTCCATTTCCAGCAAATCAACCTCTCCTTCCATTAAGGTCATCAACGCTTCCAAGCGCTCAGCGATGTTTGCCATTTCCAGCAGTTTTTGTTTATCCTCCACCTTCAAGGTCATGTGTGCCGCCATAGTATCTGCAAGCCGGCCTGCATCATCAATACCCGCCAAGGCGTTTAATACTTCTGGCGGGATTTTAGTATTTAACTTTACATACTGATCAAAACAACTCATGACCGTACGCTGTAAGACCTCTTGTTCTTGCTCAGATATCGTAAGCTCGTCCTCGGCCACACTCACGCGAGCAGCAAAATAACCGTCATTCTCAAAATAGGCATCAACATTACAGCGTTGATTACCCTCAACCAATACTTTTACTGTGCCATCGGGTAGTTTTAATAATTGAATAATGGTCGCCAAGGTGCCGGCGTTATAGAGATCAACAAACTCGGGGTCATCAATTTCCGCTTGTCTTTGCGCAACCAATAAAACCTGCTTGTCTTCACGCATTGCCGCATCCAGGGCAATAATAGACTTTTCCCGACCAACAAACAGCGGAATGACCATGTGCGGATAAACCACCACATCCCGCAAGGGCAAGACGGGAATAATAAGATCGGAGGGGGGTGTTTCTTTGATTGTGCGCTTTGCCATAAACGGAACCTTCAGCAGCTATTAAACGAATTATTGTTATGGGGATGTTTAGTTAAAACACAACACCACTGGATTAACTATCAACAAATACAGTAGACTCTTGGCTTAAGAAATTCACGCTTGTCGGTATAAGTTATGCTCAATATCATACAACTTCCCGTATTGGAAAATAATTATATTTTTATCATCCACGAACCGGAAAGTGGCGAAACGGCGGTGGTTGATCCCGCAATTGCAGCACCGGTTTTAGCGACACTAAGGCAACGGCAATGGTCGCTTAAGTACATTCTGAACACGCACCACCACTGGGATCATATTGGTGCCAATGTCGAGCTTAAACAAGTCACTGGCTGCCAAATTGCCGCATCGGCATTCGATCAACAGCGCATTCCGGGCGTGGATATAAGCCTCAAAGAAGGAGATTACGTCATGTTAGGCGCTTTACCGCTAGTGATTATCGACACGCCAGGGCATACTTTGGGACACATTGCTTATTACAGTGCCAAAGCAAGCGCGCTGTTTTGCGGAGATACTTTATTTGCCATGGGTTGCGGGCGACTATTTGAGGGATCTGCCGAACAGTTATGGCGCTCTTTGCAAAAGTTTAAAGCGTTACCTAAAAATACCCAAGTGTATTGCGCGCATGAATATACCCAAAACAACGGCTACTTTGCCCTACGTGTCGAACCGGGTAACTTGTCTTTACAGCAACGTATGACACAAGTAAATAAACAGCGGCAACAGCATTTAACGACGATACCAACCACGATCAATGCTGAACTAGCCACCAATCCTTTTTTTAGGGAAGACAGCATAGCTTTGCAACAGTACCTGAATATGCAAGGAAAGTCTTCACTGGCGATTTTTACAGCGTTACGGCGGTTAAAAGACAGTTTTTAATCGCTAGGTATAGGGTGTTTGAGGATAAGACTACCCACTTTAGAAAAAAAACGCTCATCCAAACCAACATTACCCCAGTATGGGTAAGTTATTTACTGTAAGCAATTTAAGACTTTAAGTTTTTTAAATACCGTTCAAAATCCATATCGTCTTTAGATATAGGTTGCGCCATCCAGTTTTGCCTAAAATCATCTAAACTACCTTTGCGCCATTTATCCCTATGAATGATATAGCTTAATTCTATCAGCTTATCCAAGGTATGAGCCTGTGCATCAATTTTGGCTGGATAATAGGCGTTAATTAATTCTTCTTCCTGAAAATGCTCTCCAACGAACCGATACAGATGCAGGATGGTTTTAATTAAGCCCTCCTTAGTGTCAATAGCCATCAATTGCTCCGCCAAATCGGCAACGCCTTTATGCTGACTGTCAAAAAGCCTCATACCCATTGAATAAAAATTATCCCGTTTATAGCGTATTAATTGTTTCCACCCAGTGATTATGACGGATGAACTGCATTAAGAAATTAATCTGCAATGACCCTGCCTCTCTGGGTCTTCAGCGATACTGAACGAGTGATTTCAGATAATATTTAAAGTGTAGTAGGATTTTAGAAAATATAAAGGTCACAGTTAAAAGTAATCCTTTAAACCACTGTGAACATCCGTCTATGCCCTGGTTATTAAACCAGCATCGGTCAGTCACAAACTATGCAGCAGCACGATTAGTTCGGTAGAAACACCCATTCTTTTATACAGGCGGCTTGACCGCAATACACATCGTCCTGATCATAGAGATTCCAAACCACAGCATTATTTATCTGAAAACGCCGACCGGTTTTAGATCGTCTAATACCTTGATAATTAGGAATAAAACCGCGTTCCCGAACACTCGCTAATAATGCTTCACGATCTTGTTGATTGATCGGCTCTGCTGATAATCGCGAAGGTAAACAAGTAAATTCATCCCAGCTAAATTCAAATAACGCTAAAGCTTTATGGTTAGCGTAATTAAATACCGGGTCAACCGCTACATTATGCGAGACCACCACAAAAGGCGCGTGTAACAATGCCGCTACATTTGCGTCATCGGCTACATGATCTATTAAAGGTGCTACAAATAGTCGCGCGTAACTCTGCATTAACAATCGCGTATGCCGCACCAAAAAATCAGCTTGCACTGTGGAAGAATTCATCATTTAATTTGCCAGATAATAGGCACCTATCACGAGCGCATCGTTTAATGATGGCAGCATAACCTTGTCACGCTAGTGATATTAATGCACGGACAGGCATCTTCAGATGCCTGATTGTAGGATTTTTTAAATACGTTAAATTAACGCCACCTGTGAATTTTCAGACAATTTTTTTGGATGAGGCACCCACTATAAAAATATCTGACGGTATTGTTATTTTCATCCTGATTCTAAATATAGCGATTAGGCGCCAGAATAAAGTTGAGCAGTCGAGAATAGAATCATCGGGGCAACTTTTAGACGTTGCCCCGATGTTTTTTTAAGGCCTAATTCAGCAAGTCAGCCTTATCTAAAGTAAACGTCAAGGGATTAGATGACGGTTGTAATGTCAGTGTCGCTTTATATCTTAATGTACCTCCCTTATCATTTGGGACTTCGACAGTGTTTATCGTCAATTTATTATTATTGTAAGTATCTGCTTGGCATGAGGGAGCCTGTGAGGATCCACTTTTAAAGATCATCGCATAGCTTATTACGCCAATAGTAGCATCAACATCCGCGGCATACCCTGACACAACGATCTTATAAGTTCCACTGGTCAGTAACGGCAGTATGAAACCGGCATTAGCATTCTCACCGGTCTTAATGTTATTAGCTATTTCGACACCTTGAGGATTTAGCAATGTAA
This sequence comes from Methylococcaceae bacterium, assembly GCA_013141155.1. Classification (GTDB taxonomy): domain Bacteria; phylum Pseudomonadota; class Gammaproteobacteria; order Methylococcales; family Methylomonadaceae; genus SXIZ01. Next base: position 5,803 of record JABFRM010000068.1, read on the forward strand.
CCAGGTAATTAGTATTGGCATCCGACCCAGCGGTTCGCAGACCCGCACTAATTGTATCTCCGGCCTTCCCTTCAAAAGAATAATAATCCGCAGTATAAGCCGAACGTGAACCTAAACCGCGGCATTGCCCACCCGTTAATAATTGCCCATAGATAATAGCGCCAGCAAGCTGATTGGTGCTAAGCGGTTTAATATTACAGGGAATAACAGGTATTGCTGGTTGCGTCGGAGATGAACTTTTCAATGTCATAGCATAGTTAACTACCCCATCAACCGCACTAACATCCGCCGTATAACCACTAACGACTATCTTAAAAGCGCCACTGGTAGTAAGCGGAAGTACGAAGCTAGCATTACTGCTTGTGGCATTAATGTTATTAGCAATTTCAACACCCTCGGGATTTAATACCGTAATGAGATAATTTTTGGTGCCATCTGATCCAGCAGCCCAAAAACTTGCTGTGAGGGTATCCCCTATTTTCGCTTCAAAAGAATAATAATCCGCAGCATAGGTTGCGCGCGAGCCCAAACCTCGACACTCGTCACCAGACAGTATCTGTCCATAAACTGTAGCACCAGAAAGCTGATTGGTGGTAAGTGGCGAAACAGTACAAGCGGCATGAGCCTCAAAAGAACCGAGGGCAATTAAAAACAGGCCAAGCAAAGCAGTTTTATTCATAAATATCCTTCACAACATTAGTAGAGAAAAGAAATACATAATTTATCAGAGAACACGGGGTTGATGGTAGCTGAATAGCACATTAAAGTCGTGTCATCACCATTATTCTATTATTCTATTATTCTATTGATTTAAAACAACAAGTATCATGACAAATACTTTAATCACGACTCAGTGCCTGCCAAAAGATTCTGAATATTTCGCTGATGCCGCCAAAGCAACAACACTGCAAGAATCCCAAAAGTCGCCGCCATAATGGGACTCCCCAATAAAAACCAAGCATAAACTGGCGCTAAAGTGGCGGCAACCAACGCTGAGAGGGAAGAAATCTTACTTAGCTTATATACTAGCAACCAGGTACTTAACACGGCAACCCCGAGCAACCAATGCACCCCTAACGAAAGCCCCAAAGCAGTTGCCACGCCCTTCCCACCTTTAAAACCGAAAAATATCGGATACAAATGCCCCAAGAATGCCGCCAACATCACCGCTGCAAGCAGTAACCCTTCGCCACCGACGGCCTTAACCAGTAACACCGGAATCAACCCTTTCAAAGCATCGCCTGCCAAAGTAATGGCTGCGGCTTTCTTACCCCCAATGCGCATGACATTGGTTGCGCCAGGGTTACCCGAACCCTGCCCGCGAGGATCGGGAAACCCCATCAAACGACACACAATTACCGCACTGGAAACTGATCCCAGTAAATAAGCCAACGGCACGAACAACCAATCTATCATTTATGTTTTCCTCATCAATCAACACTTGTGTCTGTAGAATAATTCACTGATACTGAGCAGCTTTAAAACACATCATAACCGGAAATAAACATGGATATAATTTTTTTAGGCGGCCTCAAAATTGATACCATCATCGGTATTTACGATTGGGAGCGCATAACCAAACAAACCGTTGTTTTAGATATTGAAATGGCTTTTGACATTCAAAAGGCCGCTGCCACCGATGATATACAGTACACACTCGATTATAAAACGGTTTCAAAACGAATTATTGGCTTTGTCGAAAACAGCAGCTATTTTTTAGTAGAAAAACTCATCGAAGAAATCGCAACCTTGATCCGCAGCGAATTTAACGTGCCGTGGGTCAAAATCACCCTGAATAAAAAAGGCGCCATCAGCGGTGCCAGCGATGTCGGGATTATAATTGAACGCGGTGAGAAATAAACAATGCCTACAGGTTACATTAGTATTGGTAGCAACATTGATCAAGACTTACACATTCCCAACAGCCTAAAAGCGCTTCAACAGCATTTTGGCAAACTGACGCTATCAAGCGTCTATGAATCAGCCGCAGTTGGGTTTGAAGGGGATCCTTTCTATAATCTTATTGTTGGTTTTGAGAGTGATTTAACTGCGAAAGCAGTCGCTCAAATTTTTCGCGACATTGAGTTGGCGCATGGTCGAACACGCAATAGTCAAAAATTCTCCGCCCGCACCTTAGACCTGGATTTAATTTTATATGGCGATTTGGTACTAAGCGACGGGCGTTTGCAAATTCCGCGCGATGAAATTGAGCATTATGCTTTTGTATTGGAGCCGCTTGCAGAAATTGCCCCAAGGCTGAAACATCCCATTAAACACCTTGATTATGCAACGCTTTGGCAAGCATTTGACAAAACCAACTTACAACAACAACGTATTACCCCAAATTGGCCCCTAACAGTTTAACGTTCTACCACCATCTACCTTTATAATCTGACCGGTTATGTAATCTGCATCTTTAATCAAAAAGCGCACCGCTTTGGCAATATCGAGAGGATCGCCCAAACGTTTTAAAGCGATTCGACGCATTATATCGGCTTGCCGCTCTGGATCTGTATCATGTTCCGCCCATAGAATAGCGCCTGGCGAAACCCCATTTACTCTAATCTCAGGCGCAAATTCTTTAGCCAATATCCGCGTCATCGCTTCAAGCCCCCCCTTGCCGATACTACAGACTGGATAGCCGAGCAGTCCTCGTTCAGAATGAATATCCACCATATTGACAATGCAACCGCGCCTGCTGCGCAAGGTGTTTTCCAACGCTTTCGCCAAGAAAAAAGGCGCCTTAAGATTACTACCCAGTAATTCGTCCCAATTTTGCTCAGTGGTGCCGCTAACAGTCTGCGGATAAAACAATGAGGCATTATTGACCAACACATCCACACCGCCCCAAGCCAATTTTGCTTGCTGCGCCAAATTCTCCAATTCCTCCAGACGTAACAAGTCAGCTTGCAACATGACAACCGAATCGGGTCGCTGCGCATTTAATTCCGCCGTCAACGCCTGCGCGGCATGTTCAGATGAATGATAATGGATAATAATATTGTATCCTTCGGCATGAAGCAAACGCGCACACGCCGCACCAATACGCTTTGCCGAACCAGTGATTAAGATGTTTTGGGGGGTATTCATAAACGCCATTGGTCAATCTTGTTGTAACAACTCAGCAGCAAAAAACCACACGCAGTTAACGCTGATTGGTTAAATTTTTTATCGAGAGTCATCCTCTTCCCGTTCAATCCTGTTAAAACGCTCCTCTGAAATATCAGTATCCGTCTCTTGATCAGGCACCCAAAACCGCGAAAATAATAAACCCAATTCAAACAACAAGCACATCGGCACCGCCAGCAATGTTTGCGAAATCGCATCTGGCGGGGTCAGAAACATGGCAATCACAAAAATACCGACGATGACATAAGGGCGCTTCTCTGCCAAACTTGCACGGGTAGTGAGGCCTGTCCAGACTAAAACGACGGTCAATACCGGCACTTGAAAGGCAATGCCGAAGGCAAAAAATAAAGCCAAAACAAAATCCAGGTACTTGGCAATATCGGTCATCATCGCAACACCTGCTGGTGCGGCGGCGGTTAAGAACTGGAACATCAACGGAAAAACCACAAAATAAGCAAATATCGCCCCTGAATAAAACAAGATTGTACTGGCAAGCAACAGCGGTAAAACCATGCGCTTTTCATGCTTATATAAACCCGGTGCGACAAACGCCCAGAATTGATACAAAATCATCGGCACTGAAATGAATATAGCGACGACACCCGCTAATTTGAAAGGTGTAAAAAAAGGAGAGGCTACATCAATTGCAATCATTGAGCTATTTTTGGGCAGGTACCTTAGCAATGGCTCTGCTAGATAAGCGTATAGCGCATTGGCAAAAAAAGATAAGCCAAGAAACACCGAAATAACAGTGCCTACCACCCAAAACAAGCGTGTCCGCAATTCAATTAAATGCGCGACAAACGGTTGTTCGACATCTTCCATTGGCTTATTTTTTGCCATGACGGTGCTGTTGTTTTGATTTTGAACGCTTTAATGGGGGCAGCGGCGGGACGGTTTGAGCGCGAGGCACGACAGTCGCTTTAGGCGGTGGTTCAGTAACGGTATCCGCTTGCAGGCTTGGCTGTTCGGGGTTTAGGTCATTAAAGGTTTTAGCAAACCCTGTTTGCATACGCTGCACTTCTTCGGTCACTAAATTTTGCGCACCTTTGCTATCCATCTCCAGCTTTGCCATGATTTCTGACTGCTGTTGCATCAGTTGCCGGACTTCCTCAGCATAAAGGTTTTCTTTAAATTCTTGCTGCACCGAGCTGACCATACGCCGCACTTTACCGATCCAAAATCCCACGAAACGTGCAACCTGCGGTAATTTTTCAGGGCCTATAACCAGTAAACTGACCAAGCCCACCAAACAAATTTCTGAAAACCCGACATCAAACATAAGCTTTAGACATTTACATGTAGAACTGAATCAAGATATAAGGTTGGGATAGCGATAGCGTAACCCAACGTTTGCCGCGTCGATGTGTTGGGTTACGCTATCGCTATCCCAACTTACGATTCTATTTAACGCGCCCTGCTTTTTCTGTCAACCCTGATAAATTAAAGCGCCGTTGTAACTCCAGCAATACGTCATCGGGACTTAAATTTTGTTCCGCCAACAACACCATACAATGAAACCATAAATCCGCCATTTCATAAACAATCTGCGCTTTGTCGCCATCTTTGGCGGCTATCACCGTTTCAGTGGCCTCCTCTCCGATTTTTTTGAGGATGGTGTTTAAGCCTTTAGCATACAAACTGGCGACATAAGATGTGTCCGCCAATTCTTGTTTGCGTTGCTCTAAGACGCTGGCTAATTCTTGTAGGATATGATTCATGCTTGGCCTGTGTATATTTCATCGGGATTTTTTATCACCGGCTCAACGGTTGCCCATTGCTCATTTACTAAGGCACGGTAAAAACAGCTTTCCCGCCCAGTATGGCAGGCAATGCCACTAATCTGCTCGACTTTGAGCAGCAACACATCTTCATCACAATCCATTTGGATGCTAATAACTTTTTGCCGATGCCCTGATTCTTCGCCTTTGCGCCACAAGCGTTTTCGTGATCTTGACCAATACACCGCATAGCCTTCCGCAGCCGTTAGGGCTAAAGATTCTCGATTCATCCACGCAAACATTAGTACTTTACCGCTACCTGCTTGTTGTGCAATCACCGGCACCAAGCCATCGCTGGTCCAGTGTATTTCATCCAGCCAACTCACAAACGCACCTCAATTCCCCGTGCTGCCATTGCTTGCTTGGCTTGCAAAATGGTGTATTCACCGAAATGAAAAATGCTCGCCGCCAAGACCGCATCAGCCTTACCTAACAGTACGCCGTCTGCCAAATGTTCTAAATTGCCTACGCCGCCAGATGCAATGACCGGTACGCTGACCGCTTCACTCATCGCCCGCGTCAGTTCTAAGTCAAAACCGATACGTGTACCGTCGCGATCCATGCTGGTCAGTAAAATTTCGCCAGCACCAAAGCTGACCATTTTCCCGGCCCAATCCAGTGCATTAATGCCAGTGGCTTTGCGCCCGCCGTGGGTGAAAATTTCCCAACGAGCTGATTCTCCTTCTTGGCTGACTTTTTTAGCATCAATGGCGACCACAATACATTGCGAACCAAAACGCTCGGCAGCTTCCCGCACAAAGCCAGGATTAAATACCGCCGCGCTGTTAATGCCCACTTTATCCGCACCGGCATTGAGCATCCGCCTAATATCCTCCAGCGTCCGAATGCCGCCGCCGACCGTCAAGGGAATAAACACTTCACTGGCGACTTGTTCAACCACTTGCACGATGGTGTCACGGTTATCG
>JABFRM010000302.1 GCA_013141155.1 Methylococcaceae bacterium
ACGCTGCCTATCGGTAAGCCTCTGTATTTCACCTACGCGTTGCTCCGGCTCAACACCCGGCCCTGTGCAGCTATCGGGGACTAAAAATCATCACTTCGCTATCGCTCCGTTTCCATGATTTTCAGCGCACGCTTAAGCACCACCGCTTTCGCTATACTTTTCCAATCATTATTCTTGCCATAACCTGATGAACCTTCTACGGTATCAATAAAGTCGCAAGTCGCCACGGCTGTGGATGGCAACGTTTGAGGTTGGGCAATTATTATTTTGGACATACACATCCCCCCCAATAAAACCAACAACCCCTTGATGAAATAACCAAATTTTGGTTGACGGCATATATGAGGCCCCATAATTTTTGCTCCGAAGTATATTTAGATAACGCCTCTTCAACCCAGGACACTCGATTTATTCAGAACCACCGTCCCATCCCAACACCCTTTTCCTTTGCATTATCTTTTGTGCATCCTCCAAAGCATAAATAGCATCTTTAAATTTTCCTGAGCTGACTGCTTTTTTAGCGGCTCTGAACTTGCCGCTCACCTGGGTTAAAGCCATTGAGTTATTATAGTTTTCTGCCGTAAGTGTCAACGCTTGACGCGCTAATTTCATAAATCCTTCGGTATCTTCCTGTTTGCTCAGCGTAATCATATTTTGGGAAAGCGTAAACAAAGGCGCAAAATCTTCGTTCACCGGCCCACCGGCTGCATAGACGGTTGCTGACGAAAGCAGTGCAAGCAGTAACATTAAAAAAAATAGTTTAAATTTCATAAAATTCCTCAACGTGACCAAACTTAAAATCAAGCCTGTTCACGGCAGTATTGAGTGGGTATTGGTTCGTAAGCCGCTTAGGGTCGTATTTGTGAAAACACATAGTCCTTGTTTTTTTCTGATGTATGGCAATCAAAGCAAGATTTACCGCCATCTTTAACCAGGCGTTCAGTAGTGCTGTTGCCGGAAAATCCTTCAAATCCCCAACCACCTGTCGCGGCGTATTTGGTTGCGTCTTTGTGCATTACGCCGGTGAGTTTTCGTTCGCCTTCCTGAATGGTCAGGTCTTTTTCGTTATAGTTTAGCAAATCAAACACCAATACCGCGCCATCGGCATAAGCGCCACTTTTCAAGCCTTTCAGCGCTTTCGGGTTTGCGTATATATGATGAATGCCTTGGAAAGGATTTTCCAGTGCATGTCCGGGTTGGATTAACATGGATTTAGTGTGGGACCAGCTTCTATAGCCTTCTGGATAAGGTACGACAGCATTTTCAGCTAAGGTAATATTTGCAACCATGAGTGCCAAGCCACTAGCCGTTAAAAAGATTATTCGTTTCATGAAAATTCTCCTCATTAGATATTTGAACCCATTGAATATAATTTCGATACGAAATTACGCAGCTATTTTTACGCCTAAAATTTGGATCTGTCAATGAAATATTGAATCGCTATTGAGCCACTGATGCCGACAAAAATATCATCAGCACTTAAAGCATAAAAGGATTGCAAAAATATAATATCGAATCTAAACTATTATGGCTGGTTTTAATTAGCACCCCTTATAAACAACCATGAGGAATACAAGATGAGCGACAATAAAGCGTCTTTATATGAAAGAATTGGCGGCGAAGCTGCCGTGAATGCGGCAGTGGAGCTGTTTTACCGCAAAGTATTGGAAGATCACCGCATTAATCGTTTCTTCAGCAACACCAATATGGATGAGCAAATCGCCAAGCAAAAAGCGTTTTTTACCATGTCATTTGGCGGCCCCAATTCCTACACAGGTACCGACATGCGTAACGCCCATGCGCCATTAGTCAAAAAAGGCTTGGACAATTCGCATTTTGATGCGGTGATGGAACATTTAGGCGCAACCCTAACCGAGCTAAAGGTTCCAGGTGCTTTAATTGCAGAAGCGGCTGCCATCGCTGAAAGTGTCAGAAATGACGTCTTAGGCAAATAAATCACGCCCATGAAGAAAATTGTGTTGGACGAACAGGTCATGACTTGCCAAAGCGGTGAATCGCTGCTGGATACCTTGCTGCACAATGGGGTTGATATTGCGTACAGTTGCCGCCAAGGTGTGTGCCAAAGTTGCATGGTACGCAGCTTGGCGGGAGCGCCGCCTGCCATGTCGCAAAGGGGGTTGAAAGATGTCCGGCAGCAGCAAAATTATTTGCTGGCTTGCCAATGCTACCCAGAACACGACATGGAGATTGCGCTGAATGCGCAATCCGCCTTTTTTACTGAAGCGACGGTGGCTGCCAAGGCAATGCTCAATGCAGAAACCGTCCTGCTCACTATTCAGTGCCAAAAGCCGCTGGATTTTTATGCAGGACAATTTGTGAAGTTACAACGCGCAGACGGTCTCACGCGCAGTTACTCCATCGCCAATAGCCGTCTGCATACAACCAAACTCACTTTTCATGTCCGGCGATTGCCGAATGGACAATTTAGTGAGTGGGCGCATGACGAATTGCAGATTGGCGACACCTTAAAAGTATCTGAACCGCAAGGGCTGTGTTTTTACTTGCCGGATCGGCCTACACAAAATTTGTTACTGATCGGAACCGGCAGCGGACTTGCGCCATTGGCAGGCATCATTAGCGAAGCTTTGCAGCAAGGTCATAGCGGTGAGCTTCATTTATTTCACGGTAGTCGCACAGCGGCAGGGTTGTATTGGATTGATGAAATGCAGGATTTAGAACGGCAACACCTGAACTTTCACTATACGCCCTGCGTGTCCAATGGTACCGCACCCGCAGGCTTTGCGGCTGGGCGCGCCAATGAAGTTGCCATCCAAGCGTTGCCGAAGCTAAAAGACTGGCGCGTGTATCTTTGCGGTCATCCTGATATGGTCAATCAGGCTAAATTCCAAGTTTTTTTGAAGGGTGCAAGTTCGACCGACATCTATGCAGATGCCTTTCATGTGACACCAAATCTTAGTCCCGTTATTGACAAGTCATCATAAGCCAACCCTTTTTCACATTTACAGCGGCGTTATTCAGCGTTGCATTTTTTCAGGATTAAAACTAATGACGACTTCCCATGTATTTGATACCTATGCCACCACTGCAAAAGGTAGAACGCTGCACTTTGATGTGGTGCTGGATGAACAAAACCCAGAGCTTGCCTTGGATTATGCACAACAATGGCTGCAAAGCATCGGCGAGGGTGATGCCAACGTCTCCCTAAAAACCTGTGTTTTTTGCCACAGTGCCGAAGTACCAGTGGCATTGAGAAACGATATTGATAAACGGGGGTATGCGATCATTAAAATGGAAGGTTGTCCAGCGTAACAGAGGGAAAGATAAGACCATGAATTACAAAACAATTAAATATGACTTTATAGCCTGTAAATTGAAACCATTTACGCTTAGATTAAATCAACCTTACCGTTAAATTGTTGCAATAACGACACAACTGGCGTCGGCATACCTAGGGCCATATTTTTATCATGCCGGTACCAACAATATTGCTTAGGATCGAAATCCCTGTATGACTGAATTACCGCAACATGTACCGGTTTAATCTGTAGATGAAAATGCGTAAAAGTATGCCGGAACGGTTGCCACAGGGTACTTTGCTCAGCAGCTTGAAGATGATGGTTATCTAGCCAAAGCGCTATCTCATCCAAGACAGTAAGTTGCGGAAACGCCCATAACCCACCCCAGAGACCCTTTGCAGGACGTTTTTCTAGCAAAATTTCCTGGCTGGCGTTACTTAGCATTAAAAAATAGCTTTCCCGTTCCGGTAAGCTTTTCTTTGGCTTTGACTTAGGGTACTGGGCAGTTTGACCTGCTTGAAAAGCCCTGCAATCACCCTGCAACGGACACAGTCCGCACTGCGGCTTGCTACGACTACACAGGCTAGAACCCAAGTCCATCAAAGCTTGATTAAAATCGGCGCAGCGCTGTTTAGGCGTGACTTGCTCAGCAAATTGCCAGAGTTGCTTAATGACGGCAAGGTCGCCAGACCACCCCTCAATTTTGAAAAAACGACTCAAAATTCTTTTGACATTGCCATCCAAAATAGCATGCTGCTGACCGGCACTCAGCGATAAAATAGCCGCCGCTGTTGAGCGGCCAACACCAGGTAATTCTAGCAGTTGCGCCAATGAATCTGGAAAATGCCCCTGCCAGTTTGCCAATATGATTTGCGCCGTTTTATGTAAATTCCGGGCACGGGCGTAGTAGCCTAATCCTGTCCAAAGATGTAAGACGTCTTCTTGACTGGCGGTCGCCAAAGCTTCCAGGGTCGGGAATTGGGCAATAAACCGCAGAAAATAAGGAATCACGGTATTGACTTGGGTTTGTTGCAACATCACTTCCGATACCCACACGCTATAGCCGGATTTATTAAGCTGCCAAGGCAGGTCTTTACGCCCATGCTGATCAAACCAGATTAAAAGATTTTGTTGAAAGCGTTTTATTTGCATGCTTTTAAATTAAAAGAATCTAACTGCTGGTGGTTTAAGCGAATAAATTGATGCTGAATGTTTTACGATTCCCCTATCTAAAACAATATGACTAACAACTAGAATTTGTCGCATAACGATAGCAATTGTAAAAAAAATGATAATAGCATCCCAACGCTGCATACATTTTCATTTCATCACTTCTTAGATTCAACTCATAAGTGCTATTAAAAGAAAAAGAGATCCTGACTAGCAAGATGCTTCAGCCGAGCGTAACCAAACCGCTGGACGAGGGCCGGTGGCAATACAAACATCAAGCAAGCGCGTGGGTAACTGATCGAGTTTGAAGCGTCGTTTGACGCGATAAGCGAATGCCCCCAAAACGCATGATAAGTCCTGCCTTGCCGCTGAGGGGGTGTGGCATCACGTTCGGATATTCGGACATGGTTGCCATCAGCTTGTGATGAAGTAGCCAGGCCGTGGGGTAGCTGACACCCAACTGCCACATCAAGGCCAAGGCACTGACAAGCCTGATTGTTGTGGATGCGGTTCATAGGCATGGTGTAGCCCTCAATGAATGCTGTGCTTTGATTATACGACTACCACCCAGCTTAGCTGAAGCATCTTGCCAATCAGGATAACTGATGTTGCGCGCCTATTTTAAAAAAAGTTACACTTTTTGGGATTGGCTACAATTTTTGATTTTTCTGATAGCCTGCGCAATATCAGTTAATACATAAAATATACATTACAGCCATGTCAATTTTCAGCGCCAGTAAAAAAACGGGCAATTTCCAGCCTTGGATCATATCAACCTATACATGTCGCCTTATTAGGTACTTCGGGTTGCGGTAAAACCACCCTATTATGCATCATTGCCGGGCTTGAAAAAGCCGATGCAGGACGTATCTCACTCAGCGGCAAAGATAAAACCGAACAGCACGTCCGCCATCGAGGTATTGGATGCCAATGTACGCAAAAAACCTAGTTTTTATGGGGACAATTATTTTTTTGCACCGCCGATTTCCTCTCTCCGACATAAGAAGGATCTTTTATCCACGCTATCCATCCCTCTGCCCGTATTTTGAACCAGCCAAGTTTATAATCTACTGGTCGATAATTGCCCATAGGCACTTTTGCTATCGGAATGCCTTGTAAGCTTCGATTAGAATAGAGCATGACATCAGGATTTACTATCGTTAATACACAACCTGGAACATGGTTCAAAAGAGCAACACCAGTATCTTTCACGGCATCATCCTTGCTGGCATCATCAAAGGCAATACTTTTTATTGTAAATATGCTAATTAAAGCAGTTAAGATAATGATAATAATTGGTTTTTGTAGGTTCATGAGTTTTTCTCTTTAAGATAATTTGTAATACAGCCATTCAACAATAAACGGCTCAATATCCGATTGACTAGCAATAAGGCGGCAACTTGCATATTATTGCCCCCTGTATGTACATTTTCTTGCGCTGCGCCAACAACAGTTAAGTGACAGCGCAACCCATCTCCTTTTTTGCTAAAAGACATCCGTTGATACCATATCCTTCCTCATATTCTGTATTTACAATTGCGGGAAAATTTCTTTAATAGCTTTATCCACTGTAATAGCAGCAGCACCAGAGCTTTTAAGATACGTTAAGACTTCATCAAGTTCTGAAGGCAGAATCGAGTACAGATCACCCTTAGGAAGTGGTTGCGTATTCGGATCAATACGGTGATATACCAAAATAAGCCAGCTCTTTTCGCTAATTGCCTGATTGATCCAAAACTTGACTTGAATCGGCGTAACTCCATTGTAGACTTCCTGAATCTTGAGCCTAGTTGGGTCAAAGTTATCTTTGTTATTGAACCCAGAGTCGACGGTTCTCTGGCTTTGATAATACTGCTGGCCAACGGCAATTGTGTTTTGGTTGTAAGCGCCATAAGGGGCTGAAAAATCAGTGACTAATGCCCCTATTGTAGATTGCAATGTCGATTGGCTTTGTGACATCTCGTTAACCAAATTTGCTGATGATAAGGTAGTCGTATCAGAATGCGTGGCCGAATGCGAGCCAATTTCCATACCATGGGCGTGTAGATCCAATATCTGCGCGGCAGTCATATAAGTGGGTAGATTATTTAGTTCTCCGGAAATGATGTAAAAGGTTGCGGGTACTCCTCTCGTTAAATGCAATGGATAGGCATTGGCATACTGATTGGCATCTCCGTCGTCATAGGTTACGCTGACCAGAGGCCGGTTGAATTGCGCGGGTGTATAAGGCGCGAAGCAAAAATCATCTGTTGTAAGTGTTCCAACCGAGTAAATTACATGATAAATGGTTACTGAGACAGCGCCTTGAGGCACATCTAGCTCAGCCCTAAATTGTTTCCAGATTGAAAAAGCCATAGGATAGCCTAAATAATAACTTTGAACGCTCCCATCACTCATGGTGAATTCAGCAACCACCTCTGTTTCTACATTGCTTTGGTACCAGCCAGTATATTGATAATGTCCAGGAGTTACCGGTTGTGGCCGGGAAGTCGACCAACCCGCATAACCATTTGTAAATGCAGTGATTTGAGCATTTAAACTATGGCTTCCGCTATGGCCAGTGTTGAGATAGGAGAACGTGCGGGTGTTTGTTCCTCCAGAAATAGAAACCCAGTCTGTTGGCAAGCCGCCACTGGCCGTTTCTACGGATGAATTCGGGATTAAATTACCCACGCAAGCTGAGGGGGCAGAGTTGTTAACCTGAATTGTTTGTGTCGCTGTCGTAGTCCCGCCACTGTCACGCCCGATGGCTGTGAGTGTATGAGAACCATTGGTGAGTGTGGCGGTATTCAGATTGACGCTATAAGGGGCGTTTGTATCTTCCACGCCGACATTCACGCCATCCACCTGGAACTGCACTCCTAGTAGCGCGCAAGCGCCGGTTGCAGTCGCAGTGAATGGCACTGCGCCGACTACAGTGCCTGCGGCTGGAGCGGTAATCGATAGGGTTGCTCCATTTCTGACGGTGACCGTTTCACTCGCCGTTGCCGTTAGATTGCTGGTATTGCGGGCGGTGGCGGTAATCGAATGCGAACTGCAATTTTGAAGTCCGGTAGTGTCCCAATTAGTGCTGTAAGGTGCGGCTGTATCTTCAGGGCCAAAATTGATGCCGTCAATATTTAGCTGCACACCAGTTACGCCGACCGCATCGCCAGCGGCGACGTTAATTGCTTGCACTCCGCTAACGATGGCACCTGCCGCTGGACTGATAATTGAAACCGTTGGGGCGTTTGGCGAAGAGGTTTCTACCAGACTAAAGTCATCAGTTTGAAGCCAGCCCACTTTAATATTTCGGTGGATTATAATGACTTGTTTAATGTTAGATGGCGTTTTGAAGGAGAAGGTTACTGGTGTCCAAGTCGTAGCGCTGGCTTCTAGACGTACCGCCGTACTAGTGGATGTATTGTCCCTAGTATTTATATTCTCAATGTCAATCTGTGTATTTACATTGGATTTATAAAATTCGCTGTAGGTATATTTTGTATTTGGTTTAACCACCACTGGTGTCGAATACCAATAGGCATTACCATAACTACGGCGAGTCATATCAACGTACAAACTTTTCGCTCCAGTGTGACCATCATTAGTTTTATAGGTGTAAGTTGTTGTGTTGATACCTGATTTGCCAGTTTGCCAACTTAGCGGTAGCGTACCCGCTGCATTGGCAGACTCCACTGAAGGATTTGGAATAAGGTTGGCGGCATTGGCGTAAGTAGTCAATAAATGAAAACCTTGAATACCAATGATAACAACGATAAAAGTGTGCATCAACTTTCGACGGGGAAGACTTTTGTTCGAAGTAAGTCCACTGGAAAAATTATCGGTTACAACTGCCTGAACCAAAGCATTTTTCTTTTCCGAATACACAATGGGGAATGCTGGTATAGATCTTGACATCCGTTTAAAAAAGACGATGCACACAATTAACGAGATCAACATACCCACAAAACAAATATCAATAATTGATACAAAATTATAATTAATGTCCATTGCTTTTTCCTTATCGTAAATTTGATTTAAGTTTTTGTAACAAATACATCTTTGTTGAATAACATTCATCCTAAGTGATGTCAGCAACAGACTGCATGTAATTAATTTGCAACCAATTATCTACGCGAATTCTGGCTTAAACGAGTAAGAAAGACCAGCACTTAAAGTAATATATTTATGTATATAAAATGGGTATAAAAAATAACCATACATACATATAGATAAATTGTTATTAATCGTTCTTGCCAGTGCATTCGACTGTTTACATTGAGAGTGAGTGGTATCATTTTAACGGTATCAATGCATTGGCTTCTATTTAGCTCTTAATTTACATTATAGTAATCGTTCAACAGCCAGTGAGCTGAAAAACCAAAGCAACTGACGCCGACCCAAAAATCGTGGCTCAGCTTATATTGGCAAAACACAATCAAGGACAACACAGATGCGCTTAAAAGAAAAAGAGATTGAAGTAGGCTGCCTATATTTGACCACTAAAAATCAATACCGCGCGGTACTGGCGATGAAAGGGGCGTTTATGATTTATGCGCCCAGTTCGGAAGAGGCGGAAGCTTTACATCTGGATGCGATCAACCTGCCCTTTGAAAATCAGCCCGTTAAGAAATGCCAAATGGTTACTTTTGCCAAAAAGGATTATCAGGTGTTTAACTTCAATGGGACTGAAGCGATCAGCCATCAATTGAATGAATTACAGTTAAGCGACGCCATCACACAGTGTAATGCTAAGTCGGCTATTGCGGCGCTGTTAGCAGAATAACCCCGCGCAAATCGTTATAATAGCGTCTTTTTATGACTTTCTACGGCGAAAACCATGCAATTACCTAACTTTTCCAATGTGCGCGTGTTAGTGGTCGGTGATTTAATGTTGGATCGCTACTGGCACGGCGCAACCTCCAGAATTTCACCCGAAGCGCCAGTACCCATAGTGCATGTCAACCAAGATGAACAACGGGCGGGTGGCGCGGGTAATGTGGCGTTAAACCTTGCCGCATTGGGCGCGAAAGTCACGGTTATGGGCTTTAGTGGTAAAGATGAAGCGGCGGATTTGTTGCGGAACATTCTGCAAGCGGCAGGGGTGTTGTGTTTATTGGAACAAGTAGACGATTATGCGACGATTACTAAATTAAGGGTCATGAGCCGCCATCAGCAGTTGATTCGTCTGGACTTTGAAGACAGTTTTCACCATTTGGACAGCGACAGTTTGTTGCATAGCTATCATGCGGAGCTGGAGCAAGCACAGGCAGTGGTGTTGTCCGATTATGGCAAAGGCACGTTATCGGCGGTGCAGCAATTTATCGAACTGGCGCGGCGGATGAAAAAACCGGTATTGGTTGACCCGAAAGGCACCGATTTTAGTCGGTACAAACAAGCCACGGTGCTGACACCGAATTTAAGCGAATTTGAAGCGGTAGTCGACAAGTGCGAAAACCAGCAACAGTTGGTTGAAAAAGGCATGAATTTATTGACTGAGTTGAAACTCGAAGCGTTATTGGTCACACGCGGTGAACAGGGCATGAGCCTACTGAGCCGCAATGCTGCGCCGTTGCATTTGCCCACACATGCACGCGAGGTATTTGATGTCACTGGTGCAGGTGATACCGTCATTTCCGTATTGGCAGCGTGTGTGGCGGCTAAGCAATCGTTTGTGGAAGCCACCACCTTGGCCAATGTCGGGGCGGGCATTGTGGTGGGAAAGTTAGGAACAGCGACGGTAACACCAGAAGAGTTTAGCTATGCACTGAGTGGACAACGCGCTCAGCAACGCGGTGTATGCAATTTAACCAGCGCATTAGAGGCTATTCAACGCGCCAAAGCAGCAGGCGAGAAAATTGTCGCCACCAACGGTTGTTTTGATATTCTGCATCCGGGTCACATCCGCTATATGCAGCAAGCTAAAGCGTTGGGGGATCGGTTAATTTTACTGGTAAATAGTGATGCCTCGGTGCAACGTTTAAAGGGGCCTACGCGTCCGGTGAATGATTTGAATTATCGGATGGAAATGCTGGCGGCGCTGGAATGTGTCGATTGGGTGGTCGCATTTGAAGACGATACGCCAGCGGCGATTATTGCCCAAATATTGCCGGATATTTTGGTAAAAGGCGGTGATTACACCGATGTTTCCGCGATTGTGGGTTATGACAGTGTGACCCAAAATGGCGGCGAGGTGAAGATTTTGCCGTTTGTGGAAGGACATTCCACCACCA
The DNA here is from genome assembly GCA_013141155.1 of Methylococcaceae bacterium. Lineage (GTDB taxonomy): Bacteria > Pseudomonadota > Gammaproteobacteria > Methylococcales > Methylomonadaceae > SXIZ01. The sequence goes on from JABFRM010000302.1 coordinate 10,661, forward strand.
GCATTATTGAAACCATTCAGGGCAAGCAACATGGATAAGGCGTGGGTTTGGGACAGAGCGCAGCAATACTGGTTATTGGGACGTTTTGATAAACCCATCGGCATTTTTATTCTGCTCTGGCCTGCGCTATGGGCGTTGTGGGTGGCGAGTGATGGCAAGCCGGATTTATTGGTGTTGACGGTATTTTGTTTAGGCGTGGTATTGATGCGCGCGGCAGGCTGTGTGATCAATGATTATGCCGACCGCGATTTTGACCCACATGTGGAGCGCACCAAACAACGCCCGATTGCCGCTGGCAGAGTGCTGCCTAAAGAAGCGTTATGGCTGTTTGCGGTGTTGTGTTTGGTGGCGTTTAGCTTGGTGTGTTTGCTAAATGTCTACACCATTATGCTGTCATTTGTCGGCGCATTTTTGGCTGCCAGTTATCCCTTCATGAAGCGCTATACGCAGTTACCGCAAGCCTATTTAGGTATCGCTTTTGGTTGGGCAGTGCCCATGGCGTTTGCCGCGCAAACCAACCACATTCCGTTGGTGGCGTGGGTGTTGTATGCCGCTGTAGTATTATGGGCATTGGTGTATGACACGATGTACGCGATGGTGGATAAAGGGGACGATTTAAAAATTGGCGTGAAATCTACGGCGATTTTGTTCGGCGATTATGATCGACACATTATGGCAGTGTTACAGATCATTATTGTGGGGTTGTTATTGGCAGTGGGGCAGTTGCAGGGATTGGGCTGGGTTTACTATTGGGGCGTGTTGGTTGCGGCGGGTTTTTCGGTTTATCAACAAACTTTGATCTTTAATCGTGATAAAGTTTTATGCTTCAAAGCGTTTTTAAATAATAACTGGTTTGGATTGGTAGTGTTTGTTGGGCTAGCCATAGATTATGGATTGCGCTGAACTCGCCATTGAGCATCGCTT
>JABFRM010000146.1 GCA_013141155.1 Methylococcaceae bacterium
TAATAACACTCGCTGAATTTTATACGTTCATTTATATCTCTCAGAAGCAACAAAGCGGAGGCCGTCGCACTCAGTAATGTTTTGATTGTCAGGCTTAATCGGTTCAATTAGACGGGTAAAATTATAGGGTAAGGCTATGCCAGTTCCTGATCCAGTCCATGTAAAATTTGTCCAGTATCTGAACCAATCCAGTTTCACTGCGGCGATTTTTAATTCTTCGGGTTAAATTTTTCTTGTTTTGTTTGTCATCAGATGCACCTTTTTCTTAGTAGAATACTTCAATTGTGCATCCTGATTAGTCTATAGGGATCAGTTTAGTTGGAACGGAAGCATAAATTGAGTGTCTTTGTTGATGCGTTTTTGAATTAGTAGCGCTGTATTTATGCGATTTATCCTGGTTTTTTAAGTGAAGGCATTTAAAAATAATGCTGTGAATTTTTGAAAGGTGAAAATTAGGCTTGCAAAAACAAGCATTCAGTGAAAATAATGGTCTTTTATGCAAAATAAATCACCCATCCCAAATTTAATATGTGGGACGATATTTTTTTATTAATATTAATATTAAATATTTTATTATTTTATGATTAAACAAGGATACACCAGTTCAAATGATGCGGATGTCACCCGTGTTACGCCGATATACCACGAGGGTGAGGCAGCAACGGATCCCAGATTGTCTAAAACATCAATGACGCCAACCAGTGCTTCTACGTTCAGCGGTTATTCTGACGAGGGTTCGTTCGACCATATACAGTTAGAAGTAGGTAGTATTATTAAAAATACGTTTGAGTTGGTTGCTTTTTTAGGTGAAGGGGGCATGGGAACCGTTTTTAAAGCACTCAATAAAGTATGGGAAGAAGTAGATGCGCGTGACCCTTATGTTGCTATTAAAGTATTGAAACCTGAGCTGTCAGCTAATAAACAGCTAGTTAGGTCTTTATACAGCGACTTTGATAGGACCAAAATGCTCGCAAACTGCTTTAATATTATTAAAGTTTATGGTTTTGATAGGGATGGCCCGCACGTTTACATGACGATGGAATACCTTAGCGGGCAAACGCTGGATGAATACTGTAACCATGAACCAATTGCTTTTGCCCAAGCTTGGTTCATCATTGAAGGTATAGGCAAAGCCCTTGCTTATGCACATAATAAGAACATCGTACATCGAGATATTAAACCCAGGAATATTATCATCACGAAAGATAATGTCGTTAAGGTGCTTGATTTTGGCATTGCGTCTAAAATTAACGAAAATGAAGGTGATGAAACTAAATTTGGCGGCCATGAGCTTGGTGCTTTAACCGTAGCGTACGCCTCGCCTGAAATGCAAAGAGATTTCCCACCAGATGCCCGTGATGATATTTATGCGTTTGCTTGTGTGATCTATGAAGTGCTGACAGGTAAACAGTTTTACAAACAAAAAATCCACAAAGCCGCACCTATCCAAGGTTTAAACAGTAGGCAAATGGGCATACTAAACAAATCCTTAGCCTTTGAAAGAGATAAGCGTACGAGCAGTATTCAGGAGTTGCTGGATAAATTAAGACCTGTTAAAACACCATGGGGAAAATATCTGGGGATTGCTGGTGCGTTTTGTAGTATAGGCTTAGGGCTATGGGGTGTGTTATCCTTCTCCCCTGAAGTTAAGCAGCTAACCGATTCTGGACCTGTTCAGTTTCCTGTTGTTGTAAAGCCACCGCCACTGACTTCATCGCCCGATTTAGTTGTTGCGCCAAATCAAGCACCACTACCGGCTTCTACAACTGTTTCTGTTCAAGAGGCAGCTCCCGAAGTGGCGACAAAACCAACACCGATTTACCAGGAGCCGGGTTATAGTTCGACGAGTAAAGATGGCATCATACAGATACAAACCTCGAAACCAACATACAAAAACGGTGACCCTTTTCAATTGATCTTTACAATCACACAGCCTATGTATGTCCGAGTTGTTGACCGTGACGGGAAAGGTGTTGTATCGAAACTTCGCCCGAATGCGCCTCAACCCGATAAGTTATTGCCGGCCAACAAAAAACATATCTATCCGCCCAAAAATTATGAATCCAATGTGCGTGGCGATTCTGGTTATAGCACGGTAACCATCGTGGCAAGCGCACACCCTTTTCCAAAAGCTGTTCAATTACTTAACACTGATGGCAGTGTTTCTGAACAAATACAAAGTGGATCGTATTCGTGGACACAAATCCGTTATACAGTGCATAAATGACAAGCCTTATAATTTATAAAGGTATTGTCACGTTAATTTTTAGGTGTTGTAATCTGAAATTAGGGTAAAAAATGAATGGAATTGCCCATAATATTTCAAAATTGTAGGTAACTTACATAATGAAACTTGCTATTATTTTTCTAAATTGTGTGACTTTATATGCGTTTAATATTAAAAGTATTGACATTTAAAAATAAGCCAACTACTGAGATTCGTGCGGTAACCATTGGTAATGATGGCGGCAGTATTGGTCGGTCTGACGATAATAGGTTAGTGCTGCCTGACGTTGAAAAATTTGTTTCAAGACATCATGCGGTTATTGGGTTTGAAAATAATGGTTATTATTTGTCGGATACCAGTTTAAGTGGCGTCTATATTAATGGTGCGGACAAACCACTCAACAATGCCACTGCACGGCTTGATAACGGGACACAATTAAAAATCGGTGAATATGAAATTGCTGTTGCCATTACTGACGATGACCCGATAGCTGATGGTTTTTCTTTTACACCTAGCCCCACTTCGAGACCCAATATGTTGCTTGCTGCCGATGAGTCTTGGGGAGACTTAGGCATTGCAGACGCTAATGGCTTAATGACTGACGATTTTCCCCGTCATGATGAGTTGGTGCAATCGGGTGCAGATCAACATCCTATTGACTTTGAAAGCCGTTTATTAGGTAATCAAGCGTCGATTTTTGATAACTATATCGCACCTGATATTGTTACATCATCATTGCTTGAACAAATCCCCGATAACTTAAGTTTCGATGATTTTTTCTCAGAATCTGATACGGAGAAAAAAGTCCACTCACCTCACACTCAAGCCATTAATACACAAACGGTACCTAATGATTTTGAAGATTTTTTTGATGCCGCTATCAGCGATAGGGCAGCAGAGGTTGATGGTTCTAAAAGTTGCAGTGAAACACCACCCTTAGAACATAATAATGAACTTAGCCAATTAAGTGGTAGGGTTGCTAGTGACACATTGACCACTAAGCAACCGTTATTTTCCAACCCTCCCGGATTAGCAGCCATTAAATCAATTAGGGAGATACCCGCAGGGAAGAATCATGAAGCTGAAATTTTGGTTGATATTTTTGCCGATGATAAATCAGTAACTGAACCAACGATATCCACATCGGTGAAGCCTAGCGTAAACTATTCAAATGTTGTTCCTTCTGAAACCGATGTTCGTCGTGATCAAATCAAAACGGAGCCTGTTTTAGCAACAAAAGCGGTTCCAGCAAAAACACCTCCGCCCTTAGAAAATAATCCCTTATTTAATGCTTTTCTGCAAGGTGTTGGTGTTGAATGCAAAGAGATTCAGGCAATACAGCAGCAGGCAGAAGCTTTGCATAGAATTGGACAGATGTTTAGGAAGTTGATTGATGGCACTGTGGCCGTATTAAGAAGTAGGACGGAATTCAAAAGTTTATGCCGTGTCAATATGACGGTTATTAAAGCCGCTAATAATAACCCACTTAAATTTACAGTTTCAACTGATGATGTGTTGCGGCAATTGATTGAAAATAAAACTGACGGTTTTATCGCTTCAACGACTGCCATTGAAGAAGCGTTTAACGATATTATGATCCACCAATTGGCCATGCAAGCTGGTATTCAGGCTTCTTTAACGGATTTACTAAAAACCTTTGATCCTAAAATTATTGAAAAACAATTTGAACAAGGACTGGTTTTACAAAAAAAATCCAAGTGTTGGGATCGATACGAAGACACTTATCGCAATACAGTTGAAGACGCGGTTGAAAATTTTTTTGGTGAGGCGTTTGTAAAAGCGTACGAACAACAAATGCGGAAATTAACGCACACGCGTAGTAAGTGAGCGGATGATTAGCAGATAATCACACACAACAACAAACTGGAGTGCGACACTCAAAATGTCAGATAATAATAAAACCGTATGGTCAGAAGGTATGTTCCTGAGACCGCAACATTTTCAGCAACATGACCGCTACCTTGAAACCTTGGTGCGGGAGCGTTGTGGTGGCTTGCTTCCCTTTGATTGGGGCATTAAAAAGCTGAGCATTGATTCACGTCAATTGGGCATGGGTAAATTTTCGCTGGCAGAATGTAGTGGCATTTTTCCGGATGGCACGCCCTTTAATCTCCCCGAAGACGATGCGTTACCCTTGCCCATCGATATTCCAGTCGATGTCAAAAATAATGTTATTTATTTGTCTTTACCGGTAAAACAACCCGGCGCAGTGGAAGTTGACACCGATGAAAATCCGCATAACTTGGCTAGATACCATGCCGCAGAAAGTGAAGTGGCGGATGCAAACGTCGCCACCAATGCCACGTCTGCGGTTATGTTGGCTAAACTGCATACGAATTTGTTATTGGAAAGGCAGGAGCGGGCAGGGTATGTTTGTATTGGTATTGCGCGGGTGGTTGAGTCCCGTATTGATAAAAATATTTTTATTGATGAATATTACATACCGCCTACGGTAGATTGCAATGCTGTTGCTCAGTTGAAAAGCTATATCAAAGAGATGTATGGCTTGTTACACACGCGTGGCGAAGCTTTGGGCGCTAGAGCCTCTGAATCGGGTAAAGGCGGGGTGGCTGAAATTTCCGATTATATGCTCTTGCAATTAGTGAATCGGTTCGAACCGTTGTTTAACCATTTGCAAAACGTACCTTGCTTACATCCAGAACAATTTTATCGCTTGGCGGTGCAGTTGGCCGGTGAGTTGTCTACCTTCTGTAAAGCCAGCAAAAGACCGATCAGCTTTTCTGCCTATGTCCATGATGATCTTCAGAAAACCTTTAGGCAAGTCATGGATGAATTGCGTTTGTTACTGAATGCGGTGTTAGAACAGAACGCTATTTTCATTCCATTGACCGCCCCTAAATATGGTATTCGGGGTGCCAAAGTACCGGATCTTAATCTCTTTAATGATGCGGTCTTTGTGTTGGCGGTGAGTGCGAAAGTGTCAATTGAGCAATTACGCAGTGGTTTTCCGACGCAAGTTAAAATAGGTTCAGTCGAAAAAATCAATCTTTTGATTAATAACAACCTGCCGGGCATCACCATCCATGCGTTACCCGTTGCCCCCCGGCAAATTCCTTTTCATGTGGGCTTTGCTTATTTTGAACTGAATAAACAATCGGAGATGTGGAAACAAATGCCGCAATCGGGTGGTTTCGCTATTCACATAGCGGGAGAGTTTCCGGGGCTTGAATTAGAATTTTGGGCAATCAAAAACGGGTGACACCATGAGTAACGATGATCCTTTTGGCAATAGCTACATTGATGATGATAAAACCATTCTGAGACCGATGCCCGGTGGGGGACGAAAACCGATGGCGTCGCCTTCACCGTCATTTACGCCGCCCCGCGCCCAATCTGTCCCAGTTAGTGCCAGTATGTCAGAAAACTTGCGTGCCGCCTGTGCCAATGCAACACACAATCCTATCTCGGGCGCGGCAATCTCTTTGCTGTCGATAGTGGCGTCTGTGCGTAACACCGCTGCACATCCCAATGTTGAGGGATTACGGGCAAGTGTTATTGAAGAAATAAAGCAGTTTGAAATTAAAATTAAAAATCAGGGTGTCTCTGGCGAGCAAGTGCAAGCGGCAAGGTATGCACTGTGTACGCTGCTGGATGAAACGGTGCTGAATACGCCGTGGGGGTCTAACAGCATTTGGGGAACACAAAGCCTGCTGATTTTTTTTCATAAAGAATCTTGGGGCGGGGAAAAGTTTTTTCTCATTTTAAAGAACTGTATGCAGCAACCTGGGACGCATCTGGATTTATTGGAGCTATTATATTTTTGTCTGTGTTTAGGTTTTCAAGGCAGGTATCGTGTTGAAGACCACGGAGCCAGCAAGCTTGAAGACATACGGGAAAATGCCTATCAAATTATTCAACGGCAACGGGGTGATGTGGAAAGGAGCCTATCGATACATTGGCGGGGAATTAAAAATAAACGCAATACACTGGCAGAATTGATCCCTTTTTGGGTGATTGGCTCGGTTGCCGCCTTGTTACTCATGTTGAGTTTTTTAGGGTTTCTTTATGCGATAAATTCCGCTTCCAATCCGCTGCTAGCAAAACTCTATGCGCTTAAAGACAGTTTTAATGTTCAACCAGTGGTTGCAGAAGAGACGTTGCCTGTCATCACCACACCTGCTATTGCATTGTTGGATACCTTAAATACTTTCCTTAAACCAGAGGTTGATAGAGGGGAGGTGGCGCTGCTTAAAAGCAATGGCAAAACGGTTATTCGGATTATGAGCAAAAGTTTTTTTGCATCGGGTAGCGATAAAATCATGATCCAATATTACCCTTTGCTCGATAAAATCTCTCAAGCGCTGAGTCAGGTTTCTGAGCGTATTATGGTGGTCGGTCATACCGACAGTTCGCCGATATTTTCAGCAAAATTCCCCTCTAATTGGGATTTATCTAAAGCGCGCGCCTTATCGGTTACGGAAGTGTTGACTAATAACCATAAAATCAGCGCCACAATTGTTTACGAAGGTCGAGCGGATACACAACCCATGGTGCCCAATAACAGCTCTGAACATAAGGCGATGAACCGCCGTGTTGAAATTATTTTATAGCCGTGAAAGGTCAATCGTGAAAACAGTCATCGAATTTTTCAAAAATAAATGGGTTTTACAACTGTTGGGCATTATTGCCTTAAGTTTGTTGATTTGGTTCTTTGGCGCACTGCTAGCGGTTGCAGGGCATGTGCCGTTTGAATCTGAATTGGTCAGATTATTGGTCATTTTATTTTTGGTGGTGGTGTGGGGGTTGAATAATCTCCGCATCCAAGTAAAGGCTAATCGGGCGAATACCCAAATGACAGAGGATTTAATCGCTCCTGCTGCTGATGCCAATACCCAGAACCGAGGGGAGGCCGATGCCGAGATTGGGACGATTGCCACTAACTTTGATAAAGCGTTGCAAACATTGAAGAAAGGGGCTAAAAATACCAAAGGTAAAAATTATCTTTACGATTTGCCTTGGTACATTATCATTGGCCCCCCGGGTTCTGGCAAAACCACTGCCTTGGTTAACTCAGGGTTGGAATTTCCTTTAGCGGATACCTTTGGCAAAAAGGCGGTGCAAGGCATCGGTGGTACGCGCAATTGTGATTGGTGGTTTACGGATCAAGCGGTGTTATTGGATACCGCTGGCCGTTATGTCACCCAAGATAGCCATGAAGCGGTAGACAAAGCGGCTTGGTTGGGGTTTTTGGATTTATTGAAAAAACACCGCCCCAGAAGACCGGTTAATGGGGTGGTGTGCACCATGAGCTTATCAGATTTATTGAAACAAACCGAAGAGGAAAGAAGCTTGCATGCCCAAGCGATTAGGCAGCGTATTGAAGAATTGCACAGCCATTTCGGCATTCGTTTCCCAATTTACATGTTGTTTACCAAAGCGGATTTGGTGGCGGGATTTAATGATTATTTTGCCAACTTAAGTAAAGAAGAACGGGAACAGGTTTGGGGGGTTACGTTTCCAGAAGAAGACCAAAACAATCCGGTCGATGTCATTGGCAGAGTTGGCAAAGATTTTGATGATTTGCTTAATCGCATCAATGCCCATTTGCCCAGACGTTTACAAGAAGAACGTGATTTACAACGGCGAGGGTTAATTTTTGGTTTTCCCCAACGCATGGCGCTTTTGCGGGAAGGGCTGTTGACCTTTTTACAAGAATGTTATGGCAGCAATCGTTACCAAAGTGCACCGTATTTACGGGGTGTTTATTTGAGTAGCGGCACACAAGAAGGCACGCCAATAGATCGCTTAATGGGCATGCTCGCCAATACCTTTAAACTAGACCGATTATCAGTGCCGCTATTCAGCGGCAAAGGCAAAAGTTATTTTATTACCCGTTTAATGAAAGAGGTGATTTTTGAAGAAGCATTGATCGTTGGGGTTAATCAACGCCTTGAACGCATGCAAACCTTATTGCGCCAAGGTATTTATACCGCCTCTTTAGGGGGTATTGTACTGATGTCTGCTTTATGGCTCACCAGCTATAACAAAAATCAAACCGCGCTGAGTGATTTGAATAAAAACATTCAACAGTACGACACGCTAGTCATGACCACACCTAATTGGCAAAGTGATTTTGCGGCGCTGTTAAAACGTTTGAATGCCATGCAGGCCATCGCGCAGGTTTATCCCGATAGTGTGCCTTTGCTCATGCGTTTTGGGTTGTATCAAGGCCATAAATTACAACCCGTCATTTCTGAGGCCTACCATGACTTATTGCAAAAACAGTTTTTGCCGCTCATCAAAACGCGCCTAGAACGACGTATTAACGAAAAAATGGGTAATCCAGAGCTTTTGTATCCGTTATTGGAAACCTATTTAATGCTGGGTGATAGCAAAAAGTTCAAGCCAGAATTGGTCAAGCCATGGATCGCCGTGGATTGGGAAAATACGTATCCCACCGATACTGAAACTCAAGCAAAATTGCTTGAGCATTTAAACGTGTTGCTTAATATACCGCCAGAACCGCAACGCTTGAATGATCGGTTAATCGCCGCTGCCCGGCAAGTGCTTAATCGTATTCCAGTCGCGCAGCAAGTTTATATGCGTATTAAAAGCGAGGCACTGCAAACCAAAACCCAAGATTTTAAGTTATTAGATGCCTTAGGTGTCAATGCCGATAGGGTTTTTGCGACTAAAAGTGGCACATTGGCCGAGCAAACCATCCCCTATATATTCACTTATGACGGTTTTTACAAGACGTTTTTAAAACAAAGCAAAGATCAAGCAGAAGAGTCAATAACTGGAAGCTGGGTGCTGGGTGATAGTGCCAAAACTGAAATAGTTGATAGCGATAAACTGCAAGAGACCATTCGCAATTACTATTATCAAGATTTCATCCAATACTGGGACAATTTATTGGGTGCGCTAAAAATCAAATCGAGCAACAATCCAGCGCAAGCGGTAGAGGTGCTGGAGTTTGCAGCCGCGCCCGACTCGCCGTTGCATAAATTACTGGACATTTTAGATAAAGAAACTTCGCTGACTAAAAAACCACCGAGTCCAGAAGATAGGGCTAAAAAAGTTCAGGAATCAGGGTTGCTCAGGCCTGTGGATAGCCGTATCACTAAAGCGTTAGCGTTGGCTAAATCCGAAGGGCTAACTGGGCAAACCGCAAAACCTTTAGGTACTGATGTTGAGTTTCACTTTAAGGCCTTAACCACTTTAGTGAGAGGTACGGGCGATGCCGTGCCTTTTAAACATACCATGGAAGTTTTAGGGCAACTTTATGGCTATATGATAGATCTAGGCGGGACTTCAAACGTAGGGGGGGTGGCGATAGAAAAGGCCAAGAGTGGTGGCGATGCGGTCGCTAAAATGAAAGCGGAGTCCACGCATTTGCCTGAGCCATTAAGAAGCATGACTCAAACGCTCGCAACCGGTAATCAAGATTTGATTATGGACAATAGTAAGTCGCAATTAAATCGGCTTTGGCAAAGTGAAGTCATGCCTTTATACCAATCCGCCATTCAAGGTCGTTACCCTTTTGATCGAGGCAGCAGCAAAGATGTTGCGTTGGAAGATTTTAGCCGCTTTTTTGCGCCGGGCGGCATTTTGGATACTTTTTTCAATACCAATTTAAAAGCGTTTGTCGATACCAGTGGCAAAAGTTGGCGCATGATTGCGCAAAATGATCAGACCTTGGCTGTTTCGCCGGCGGCTTTGGCGCAATTGCAAGCGGCCAACAAAATTCGGCAACTTTTTTTTAGCGGTGGCGGTAACGTGCCGCTAGTAAAATTTAGTCTTAAGCTGTTAGTATTGGACACCCATGTCAACGCATTCTGGTTAAATCTTGAAGGCCAACAAAGCAAGGTTAGCCAACTGGACACGGGCAAAAGTGCGGCTTTTCAATGGCCCGGCACGGATGGAAGCCGTATGGTGAGTTATGGCTTTGAAACCAAAGATGGCAGAAAGCCGCACAGGGCAACTGAGGGGCAATGGGCATGGTTCAAAATGCTGGAAAAGACGCAGATTCAACAAACAGACCAAGATAAATATATGTTTACGTTTGATATAGAGGGATTACAGGCAGACTATGAACTCAGTGCCAATAGCGTTAATAATCCTTTCTCCTTGAACACGTTTAACAGCATCCACTTTCCCACGAGTCTGTAATGGCGAGCCTTATTGAAAGTACCCCCGTTGGTTTTTACGGTAAATTACCCATCATCGGAGACTTTGTCTCTAGGCGGTTGCCTGAAGAGTTTATAACCCCTTGGGATAGCTGGTTACAAAGCGCTATTGCTGCCAGCCGTGAAGCACTTGGGGAAGAGTGGTTAAGCCGTTTTTTGACCAGTCCGATCTGGCGATTTTTGTTAAGCCCAGGTGTGTGTGGTGAGAGGGCGGTAGCGGGGATAGTGATGCCCAGTGTTGATAGGGTCGGTCGATATTTTCCGCTGACGGTTGCCGTGGTGTTTGAGCAATCACCGCCATTGCCGTTGGTATTGGCCACGGGCAATGCGTGGTTTGAACAGCTTGAAGATGTTGCCTTAACGGGTTTAGAAGGCAATTTGGACTTGCAGGCTTTCGATCAACTGATCCAGGGCATTCCTGTTTTTTCAATGTCTGTGCATTCATCTCCTGCACCGCAATCATTTACGGAAAAAAAAGCTTTTTACATAGCAATGGAACATTGTGGACAGACAGCAGATGCCTTTGTAGAACTCAATGCACAGTTATTAATAAATTTTATGCCGGGTTACAGCTTATGGCGTAACGCAGGTTCAGAACATGTCGGGTCTGCGCTTTTGGCTTATGAAGGTTTACCGCCGATAGGGGAGTTTGCGGAGTTTTTATACGCAAAAAAAAAACTTAAACACAGGCTTACAGCGCCTAGACCCCTTTATCAACTGTCAGCCAGTAATTTTAACGCAATTATGGCTTCTGTGAACTCTCCCCAATTACCCGAATTAGAAAACCCAATTTTAATGCGTGGCATAGCCGGTGAAAACGACACATTGATTGAACCTTTATGGCGTTCATGGGCGATTACCGATACCGGAAAGCGTCGTAAAGTGAATGAAGATGCGTTATTAAACAAACCTGAAATGGGCTTATGGGTGGTCGCTGATGGCATGGGAGGACATAAAGCAGGTGATGTTGCCAGCCAATTGATCGTTAATACCTTAAACGATCTTTTGCCCACAGAGCCAATAGAGAACTATGTTGGAGTAGTGGAACAGTCCCTACAAAAAGTTAATACGCAGTTGCGGCAACTGGCCGCTCAGG
>JABFRM010000323.1 GCA_013141155.1 Methylococcaceae bacterium
GGGACGATATTGTGCCAGGGGTATCGGGGCTTGCGGAGCAAAATAACTGTCGCGTAGTCTTTTGCCGCTTGCTTGGGCTGGGATGCCCAAAACAAGCTATCGCAAAAGTAGCGACTCTCCTTATTTTGGCTTTCGCTTAGGCTTTTGGGTGTTATAAGCCACCTGTAGCGCTTCATTTGCCCATACTTGCAGTTGTTCAGGATCATCCAGTACGTCTTCTGGCAGCTCAAAATACTTACGAACTTGCACTTGTCCTTTTTTAGTCGTATACGAGAACGCCTGCATCCCCGCCTGTTCATATTGCTTGCGGGTATCGTTATCCACGGCAAAATACAGGGTGTTGTGCATGATCATGGCAAACATCACGTTGTCGAAATAAACGCCTGCGCCGCCAAAAAATCGGGCTATGCGAACTGGGAATAAAGGTTCGAGAAACTCTAAAACGTATTCGGTAAATTCAGCGCTGGCAGTCATGGCTTTTTAGCCAGCAGGTGGATCAAAGAAGCCGGACATTTGCATTAAGCGCCCATCAGCCCCGTACAGACCATAACTTGCTCCCTGAGAAAGTACATTGCCCTCGCCATCCAACATATTCCAATGCGTCAGGCTGCGATCATGGTGGCTTTTGAAATCGGTGGTCACAAAGCTCACGCCAGGCACGTTGTGGTGCAGTGCTGTCATGTAGCCGGATAATTGCTCGTAGCCGGTTGTTTGTATGAGCGGGTCGGTGTAGATGCAACCTGGGTTTAAGGCTTGCTCGAATAATCTCAAGCGCTTTGCGGCATCTGCTTCTGCCCAAGATTGGGTGTAGGTTTCCCAAGTGTTTTTGTGGGTGCTGGTCATGCGTTCTCCAAGTGCTTTAAGTATTCAAGTTAGTATCCGTATGACCTTTGTGATGCCGGATACGTTGTTTTATATATGTTCAATCAAAGATGTCCGCGTAATTTCAACGAACTTATACGCTTCAAAGGCATTAAGAATCGCGGGTAAATTGTTCGCAAAAATATCGCTAAGCGCCTTGTTGTTTACATTTCCGGTTGATACCAATAGCAATTTATAAGGCACGCCTGAGATCAGGAACGAGTTTACAAAATCCGCATCTTTAGTGATGACAATACGTCGCTCATTCACCGATATTTCATTGATACGCGAATCTAGTGTCCTGTTGTCGGATGGTAAATCTAAAGTATGTAGCACATCATGTCCCCACCAGTTCAGGCTAATGGCAAGCTGCCGAGGTAGTTGTGCATCGACAAGAAACTTCATGCCGCTAACATTTCAATGCGTTTCACCTTAACCATGCGGGCGGCAAATGCCAATGCCGCGCTAATGTCTTCTTTTTCTAAATCTTCATAATCGCTGAGAATTTCTTCAACACTCATGCCGGCACTTAGCCACTCCAAGATATTCTCAACCGGATAACGTAAACCTCGAATGCAAGGTTTGCCGTGGCAAATATCACTATCTAAAGTAATTCGTTCGCACATTAAATCTGTCATGTTCAGTCTCCGTAAAATGATATTGCTATTTATATCCTCGATCTCAAGCCGGAGCTTGGGAACGAGATTAATTTTATGTCCTAGCCTTCGGCACTTCCACCCTAAACCAAGCCGCATACAGCGCCGGTAAATATAGCACCGTCAACAAATTTACCACCGCCATCGGGCTGAAAAACACCCAGTAATCATCTTCGCTGTATATTTTCCGGTTTGAATTGGCGGCGTTTATGAAAGATGCCATGAATATACAAAGTGTCTTCCTGCAACTCATACAGGATACGGTAAGAATAGAGGCTAATTTCCCGTACCTGTTCTTCGCCGATTTCCGTCACTATCTTGCCTAGGCGTGGAAGCTCGAATAGTACTTCCACTTTGTCGGTAATGTCTTGCACCACTCGGGCAGTATAGTGTTTTGAATCTTGGGCGATATATTGGTGAATGGCAAAGAGGTCTTGGCGTGCTGGAGCAGACCAGAAAATTACCATTGCTTAATGTCATCCTTAAGGTCTGCATGGCTGATTACTTGTCCCGCTGCAATGGCCTCTCGGCTTTTGTGCAGTTTATTGGTGAGGTAAAGGCGGTACATGATCTCATCAATGTCAGCATTATCGGGCAACTGTCGCAGGGTTTCTAAGGCTTCTTGTTTAAGGCTTTGGGTTTGCATAGTCAGATACCTAAGGGTTATTGTGGTGGGTTGATTAGTCTGGCTTAGGATAGCAAGTCATTCGGGCGTTAGTGGACATTTTCCTTGCTCTCAAGTTTTACGTCAAACTTTGGCACAACCACCCGAAACCAAGCCGCATACAGCGCCGGTAAAAACAACACGGTCAACAAAGTCGCCACCGCCAAGCCGCCCATAATTGCCACTGCCATTGGGCCGAAAAACACGCTACGGGTCAGCGGGATCATGGCTAAAATCGCTGCGGCAGCCGTTAGTACAATCGGTCTGAAGCGGCGGATAGTAGATTCGACCACCGCTTGCCACGGCGCTAAGCCAGACGCGCGGTCTTGGTCAATTTGATCGACTAGAATCACCGAGTTACGCATGATCATCCCCGACAAGGCAATTGTGCCGAGCATCGCGACAAAGCCGAAGGGTTTATCAAACAGCAGCAAGGCAATCGTAACGCCAATTAAGCCTAAGGGTGCGGTTAACACCACTAAAAACATGCGCGAGAAACTTTGGAGCTGGATCATTAATAAAGTCAGCACTGCGATTAAAAACAAGGGAAAGCCCGCTGCCACCGATGCACCGCCTTTAGCAGATTCTTCTACAGCACCGCCGGTGGCTATTTCTAAGCCCAGCGGCAAATCGGCTTTCAGTTGGGTGAGCTTATCTTCAATTTGTTGCGACACCACCGGCGCTTGCAGGTTGCCTTGTAAATTCGCGCGGACGGTAATGGTCGGCACGCGGTTACGCCGCCAGATCACGCCCTCTTCAAACTCGGAGGTGATGGTGGCGAGTTGCGCCAACGGCACGCCGCCTGCGGGGGTGCTGATCATCAAGTCGGGCAAGTGCGACAAATGCGTGCGCTCATTTTCAGGCGAACGTGCCACTAAGTCGATACGTTCAATACCTTCCCTAAACTCGGTGATGTATAGCTCTTGCAACGCACCATTGATGATATTGGCGATGTCCACCGAACTAACGCCCAAGAGCCGCGCTTTGGTTTGGTCTACGCTCACTTTGATGACTTTGCTGGGTTCTTCCCAACTGAGTTGTGTATTCACTAAGTTGCTGTTGGCGCGCATAATCTCGGCGACTTGGCGGGCGAGGTCGCGTATCTTTGTAATGTCTGCACCCGACACCCTAAATTGCACCGGAAAACCCACGGGTGGGCCGTTTTCCAAACGTAATACGGATGCCCGTAAAGCAGGGAAGTCGTTAGCAAACAAGCTAAGCAAGTCTTTACGCAACGCTTCCCTAGTCTCTAAATTTTTGCTCAAAATCACAAATTGCCCAAAACCGCGATGTGCCAATTGAATGTCCAGCGGCAAATAATAACGTGGTGCGCCAGTGCCGATATAGGCGACAAAATTTTCCAGGCCTGCGTGCTGTTTTGACCAATCGTGTAGCCACTGTTCCAGTTTTTTGGTCTGTGCGTCAGTGGCGGCGTAAGATGCGCCTTCGGTCATGCGTAAATCAACGACCAATTCCAAGCGCGTTGAATCGGGAAAAAATTGCTGTTGCACCTTGCCAAAGCCGACGATGCTTAAAGCAAATATCAGCAGGGTGATGACGATGACGGTTTTGCTGTAACGCACGCAGGCGGTCACCACTGCGCGAAACAGCCGATAAAAAGGCGTGTTGTAAATGTCGTGATGGTGATTGTCGTCGGCTGTTTTTTCGGTCAAGCCCAGTTTATTTCTGAACCACAAGGTGATTTTTAAAGGCTTTGGCGCGTGGGTGTAATCGGGCAATAAGTGATAGCCTAAGTACGGCACGAAAATCACCGCCGCAAACCATGACACAATCAAGGCAATCGCCGTGACTTGAAAAATAGAGCGGGTGTATTCACCTGTAGACGACGCGGCGGTGGCAATCGGCAAAAAGCCTGCCACGGTCACTAACGTACCGGTGAGCATTGGCATGGCGGTTGAGCGGTAAGCGAATGACGCGGCTTTCTCCCTGCCCCAGCCTTGTTCCATTTTCGAGGACATCATTTCCACGGCGATAATGGCATCGTCCACCAACAGGCCGAGTGCTAAAATCAGCGCGCCCAAGGAAATTTTATGCAGGCCGATGTTGAATTGGTTCATCACCAAAAAGGTCGCTGCCAGCACCACGGGGATGGTGATGGCCACCACAATGCCACTGCGCCAGCCCAACGACAGCAAACTAACGCTAAGCACAATCACCAACGCTTCGACCAAGGATTTGACAAAATCATTGACCGATTTGGCGACGATTTTCGGTTGCGAAGTCACGGTTTGCAGCTCCAAACCGACCAATAATTGCTGTTGAATGCGCGCGGTGGCGGCATCTAGTGCATGGCCAAGCGCAATCACGTCGCCGCCTTCTTGCATGCTCACCCCCAACAGCAGGGTATCCTTGCCTTTGAAACGCACGCGATCATGCGGCGGATCTTCATAACCTCGATACACCCGTGCGACATCGCCTAGCCTAAAATCTTGGTTGTTCGCACGCAAATGCAACTCGCGCAAATCTTCCAAAGTGTTATAGCGCCCTGATACCGCAATACGGATGCGTTCATCGGCGGAATCAAAACTGCCGCCACGCACGATGGCATTTTGCGCCTGTAGGGTTTTGATCAACTCGGTGGTGCCGATACCGATGGTCACCAGTTTGGCATTGGAAATCTCGATGAAAATCCGTTGCTTTTGCTCGCCAAAAAATTCCACTTTGGCGACATCTTTGACTTTAAGCAGCTCAGCCCTGATCAATTCCGCCTGTTTTTTCAATGTGGCATAGTCAAAACCATCGCCAGTCAAGGCATACATGCTGCCGTATACGTCGCTGAATTCATCGTTTAAGGTCAGGCTTTCCAAATCGTGCGGCAGGGTATGGCGAATGTCGCCGATTTTTTTACGCACTTGATACCACACCGCAGGCATGTCTTTGGAGAGCGTGCTGTCTTTGATGATGATAAAAATCATTGACTCGCCGGGGCGCGAAAAACTGTTGGTAAAATCAAGAAACGGCACTTCCTGAAGTTTCTTTTCCAGTTTGTCGGTGACTTGCTGCTCCACTTCCGCCGCACTTGCGCCAGGCCAAGTGGCGCGTACCAGCATGACTTTAAACGTGAAGGGCGGATCTTCGGATTGCCCCAGTTTGGTGAACGCCACCAAGCCTGCGATGGTCAGCACCAGCATTAGATACAGCACCAAGGTTTGATGCTTTAATGCCCAGTCGGAGAGGTTGAAGTGGGTATTGTTGGGGTTTTCAGTCATGGCGTAACCTCAACACTTTCTCGTTCCCAAGTTCTGGTTTGGGAATGTGGTCACACGTCATTCCGGCAGGGATGCCGGAATCCAGAGCCAGGGATGGTAATTTTCCGATACCTCTATGGCTTGATTTGGGCTTTATGCCAGTCCGCAAATTCACGTCCATGTGACTGGATTCCGGCATCCCTGCCGGAATGACGAGCTTAAACACTTGTGTATAACGATAAACGCAGCGGTGTTGGTATGCGGCGTTATTTTCATTCATGGTTTAACTCCATGCTCAAGCACTGGTTTGACAATCTGATCTTTCACCAACGCATGTACCCCTGCAATGGCGATTTTCTCACCCCCCTGCAAGCCACTGACAATCAACACGCCATCTTCCCGAAACGGCCCCGTGACCACGGCTCGCGGTTGCGCTTTATTATTGGCATCAATCACCCACACGGTTTTTTGACCGTTGATTTCCGTCAGGGCGCTGTTAGGAATCAGCCATTCTGCCCTCGATAGTTCATCTTGCTGGGTGAATTTTACGCCAGCAGTCATGCCCAGTTTGATGGCGGCATCGGCATCTTTAAGCGTTACACGTACATTAAAAGCACGGGTAGCAGAATCCGCCGCTGGTGACATCTCGCGCACAATACCGGCGTAAGCTTTGGCGCGATCTGCCCACAATCTCACGGTAACCGTGGCATTTAGTTTCACGTCGCCCATGCGTGATTCTGGCACAGCCACCAACACATCAATGGCGCGGGTGTCGGCAATTTTGACGATAATTTCGCCCTCGTCCACCACTTGTCCCGGTTCGGCGCGGATCATCGTCACCACGCCGTCACGATCCGCAGTTAAGTGCGTGTATTGGGTTTGGTTGGCAGTGACATTGGCTTGTGCCTTGACTTGTGCAAGCTTGGCGCTGGCGGTTTTAAGCTCAGCCTCACGACTATCCAAGGCGGATGCAGAGATGAATTTTTTGGCAAATAATTGCCGCTGCCGATTCAGTTCCGTCACCGCTAACGCATAGCTGGCCTCTGCGGCACGTACATCCGCGAGGGCAGCGGTGGTGCTTAAATTCGTATCAGCGGCATCCAAGCGCACCATGAGTTGGCCTTTTTTGACGGGTGTACCCATCTCCACTTTGCGCTCAATGATTTTGCCTTTGATCCGAAAACCTTGGGCCGATTCATAGCGCGGGCGGATTTCGCCGACTAAGGACATCGCCGTTTCTGTGGCGGTTGCACCCACTTTCATGACTAACGCGGGGCGTGGTGGCGGGGGTGGTTCGATGGGCTTGTCGCAGGCGGTGAGCAAGGCAAAAGCGAGTAATCCGAGCGGTTTGATATTCATGGTTTTTGTCTATACAGGAACAGTTGAATTAAGGACATGATTTTCAGGGTCACGTAACAACCCCCGTAACATCGCGGTCTGCATCAAATTCAACCGCGCGCTTATATCGCCCCAGTTGATCTTAGTCTCATGTCCCATCGCGATTTCCAGCGAACACACGCCATGCACACTCGCCCAAACCGTTTGCGCGATCAATTCATAATCCTTAAGTTCCGCTTTGAACAAACCCGCCGCAAATGCCTCTTGCACAATTAACTTCAATTGCGCGTAGGCATCCTGCTCGGTGTTGCCTTGCTCAATTTCGGTGATGTCCAAATTACACGGCGCGCGCGGGGTCATAAACATTAGCCGGTAATGATTAGGGTGTTGCAAGGCAAATTGCGCGTAACCGCTGCTTAAGGCTTGCAGCCGCGTCACTAAATTCGGGATCGACATAATCTCGCGCATCCCGCTGGCAAGCGCCAGAAAATCGGCATCGCACACCGCTTGCAGCAGGGCTTCCTTGTCGGCAAAGTGATTGTATAAAGTGGTGGCGGAATAATTGATCTGTTTGGCAATTTCACGCATAGAGACGGCCTCGATACCGCGCTCGACAAACAAGGTGCGCGCGGCATCCAAGATGCTGGCACGGAGTTTTTCGCGGTCTGCTGGGGATTTTAGTTTTGGGGGCATGGGCTGTAAAAGTTAAATTAACAGTGTTAATTTAACCATGTTAATTTAAAAAGTAAAGCTTTTTAAATTAACAGGGGATTCGAAGCTTAACTTAAAAGTAGCTACAATGTAGCTACTTAAATCCTCTTAAAAGAGTAATAAATTATGGCGCATTTAATTAAAAGTGATAACTCTCAAAGCATCAGGATTCCACAAGCTATTATTAAACAAGCGAACCTTCAAGATAAAGCTTTTGAAATTCATGTTGTCGCTAACGGTATATTAATCACGCCGATAATCAGCACCAGAGAAGGTTGGGAAGAGCAATTTAAAAATATTTCCGCCTCCGATGCGAATCAAGATTTCAACGAAACTCATTCCAACCTTGAGCATGGTACAGAACTTGCCATGGGTGAGACGTGGGAATGGTAGTTAATCGCTTTGACATGTATCTGATCGAACTTGACCCCAGTATTGGCAGTGAAATTAAAAAGACCAAACTGTGTGTCATCGTTTCACCCAATGAAATGAATGGTTTAAAAACCGTGCTAATTGCGCCTATGACGACCAAAGGATTTCAGGCACCTTCAAGAGTTGCGCTTCAGTTTCAGGATAAGACGGGGCTTATTTTGTTAGATCAGTTAAGGTCGGTGGATAAGTCGCGGCTCATTAAAAAACTAGGCACGGCAGACACAACCACACAAAAAATAATTTTGTCAACCTTGGTCAATATGTTTGAGCTGTAAAATTATCGATATAATCAGACCCCGAGCCATTTAAAAATCCAAGCTGGCCTTAACACGGAAAGTTAGCGCATCCTGCTGTATGCCGTTCTGCCGGTAGGCATCGGAAACAGGATCGAAATAACGTTGATCAAACAAGTTATAGACGCCACCTGATAACTCAAGACCTTTCAACCATTTTTGCGTAAACAAGGTCAAGTTGCTTACGACATGACCGGCAACTTCGCCGCTGCTGGTTTTTCGAGCACTCATCACTTGGGTTTCAAACCCCAAAAACACCTTGTCCGTCCATAACGGTGCAATCAGGTTAAGTTTGAGCAGGTGTTCTGGCGAATTACTGATGATTTGATTGGTTGCCTTATCTTTGGTTTGTTGCCAAGAATAGCTGATGCGGCCTTGCCAGCCATTCAGCCAATTGTTTTCTATTTGTGCTTCGATGCCATGAGCATCGTAATTGCCGATGTTTTGTTGCTGTAACAAAACGTTGTCAATAGCGGTTAAAGCAATGACTTTATCAATGTTGGTCTGAAACAGGTTCAATTCCACGCGTAACTGCGAAGTAAAATAATGTTCCAGAACCAATTCCAAAGTCTGTAATTTTTCGGGTTGTAAGTGCAGGCTATTGGTAATGCCCGTGCCAATGTAATTTAATTCATTTTGATTCGGTGCCCTGAAGGCGGTGCCGTAAAGTAGCTTTACTGTAGAGTTTTGCCAAGGATTGTAAATTAAACCGACGCGTGGATTGACGGTTTCCCCAAAAATACTGAAATAATCCAAGCGCACACCCGCATTGAGGGTCAGTGAATCTAAAATCGAGTAATCATCTTGGATAAAAATCGCATATTGGTAAGTGCTGGTATCCGAAGCAACATAAGTTTCCCGGTCATAATTAGTTAAAAATTGGTGGAAGTTATCTTGGTATTGCCCACCTACCGTCAAACGATGATCTTCCCAGAGCACCTTGCTCGCTTCTAGCTCCGCACGCCACCACTCGCCATAAGCCAAATCTTTGTTAATGACCACATCGGGCTTATTGGTGGTGGAATAGGTGTAAGGATAATTTCCCGTGTAACGGTAATTGTTATACGACAGGCGAGATTGTAAGTTTAGTTGGTTTTCAAAAGTATGGTCATATTTAAGTTCTATAAAAGTCGCCTGATCAACTGTGTTGCTGGGGTTATTGAACGACGTGAGGTATTCAGCCGTTGGAATGTCTTTATTGCGATTTTCATATAAGCCTTGCAGAGCAAAATCTCCAAAACTGGCTTTGGCAAGCAGCTTTTTGGCTTGCTCGGCATCATTTCCAACGCTTACGCCATTATTGGTCGCTGGATCGTCATACTCTGAATAGTAGAGCTTGTCAAAGCCTTGGCTGTTGTAAAAAGAGCCGCTCAAAAAAGTTTCCAGGCCGTTTTTAAAACGATCCCCGATACTGACGCTGGTCTTATAAGCATCATTGCTGCCATACGAAGCTTTTACGCTAACTCCATGCTGGTCACGCCCGCGTTTGGTGATCACATTGATGACGCCCAAAAAAGCATTGGCACCATAGAGCGCCGATCCAGGGCCACGGACGACTTCAATGCGTTCTATTACGTCCAAATCAACTGGGAATCCTTCTGAAGTATCAAATTGATCATAGATATTGTCGTTAAAGCGATGCCCATCAATCAGCAGCAATATACGACTATTATAGTCGCCAGGCACACCGAAACCGCGCGCGCCCGCATAACCGTAGTTACGGTCATTGGTGTTATAAAAACCTTTCAGACTGGATAAAATATCGCCAAAGGTGCGATAACCCCATTTTTTTATTTCATCGGCGGTGACGATGCTGATTGAAGCGGGTGCTTTAGTGACTTTTTGTTCGTATTTGGACGCACTGTAAACGGAGGGAATATCCTGGAACAGGGCATCCGTGTCACTGGTTAAAGGATCTGACAGTGCATCTGCGGCGAATACCGGGCTTTGCAACAAGCCAACTAAAACACTACTGGTTAATCCAGCCAATCTAACTGATTTCATGAAATAACATTTTTAGCCACAGAGATCGGTTAAATATAGTCAATGTTTTGAAATTATGTGTAGTAATGCACGATTTTTATTGTTGCTTTTATAAACAGGCTGCGGACAAGATATGAGGAAGGTGCACTTTTGGCCTACATTGGTTAAGCTCTCATCGTTATACACAAGTGCGCTGAAGCCCGTCATTCCGGCATGGATGCCGGAATCTAGCCACATGGATGTGAATCTACGGTTTGATCGAGATACGCTAAGCAGGACACACAATTGAAGTATTCTACAGAGAAAAAAGGTGTATCTAATGACAAACAAACCCAGAAAAATATATACGGAAGAATTCAAAGCAGCCTCAGTGAAGCTGATCATTGAAGGCAAACAATCTGCACCAGAGGCAGCAAAAAGCTTAGGTATAGGAAAAAGCACGCTATACAAATGGATGGAACAACTCAACTTAGGTGATGACAAAGACAGTAAAAACATCAAGTTGAATGACGAATTAAAGCGGTTGCACAGTGAAGTTGTTGAGTTGAAAAAGAAGCTGGCATTGGCAGAGGAGCATCGAGAAATCCTAAAAAAAGCGGCGGCGTACTTCGCAGCCCAAACGCTGTGAAGTATGCCTGGATTAAGGTGCAACAAAACCAACACACCTTCAATATTAATGCCATGTGTGAGATGCTTGGCGTAGTGCGAAGTGGTTATTATACCCCTAGCGGAGTACAAGTGCGTGGAAAAACAACCCTCAATCCGCACGCGAAATAGAAGACATTAGGCTCACAGACCTGATTAAAAAATCCTTTGATGAAAGCCGTAAAACCTACGGCAGGAAACGGATTAAGGACGATTTAAACGAATGGGGCGAGAAAATCAGCAAGCGTCGAATTGGGTTGTGATGGGTCGCGCAGGGTTGTGGTGTAAAACACGCAAATTGTTAAGGTCACCACCAACTCAAAACACAATGAACAAATATCACCTAACGTATTGAATCGGCAGTTTAAAGTCGATAAACCCAACACTGTTTTGGTCGGCGACATTACTTATGTTTGGATGGATGAAGGTTGGTTTTACTTGGCAACTGTCATTGATTTGTACTCACGCAAAATCGTAGGCTGGTCGATGGCAGATAATATGAA
>JABFRM010000338.1 GCA_013141155.1 Methylococcaceae bacterium
CACTTGACATTACTATTGAAAAAACCGCATCGATATAATCCTAGTCTATTTTTCAATATTTTCTACACGCACTCAATAAAGTCCTATATCTTTTATTGAACTGATTATCGGTTTACCCCCCTCCAGTAATAAACCAATCCAGTCCAATAATATTATAAAATACCCTCCAAACTCCGCGGAGGCTTTGGAAGATCGCTAAAAACAGCTTTATATAAATGCGATCCTGAAAATAGAATAGTCCAGACTGTTAACCCTATTAACATAAAATAACTATATAAAGAGTGATGTTTAACATACCACTGTTCAAGCTCACCTTTATAAGGTGCAATAACGTCATCATAAAACTTTAAACGATCAATATCGGGGTTATCTAAAATATCTTCTTCATTTCTAAAAATAATTGAACCAATTCCAGATAAACCGGGCTTCACTTGAATAATCGCATTTTGCGAAATTTCAGGAAATGCCAAAAAACAACGTTCCGCTTGAGGTCGTGGCCCGATAATACTCATATCACCAAAGAGGATATTAATTAATTGCGGCAATTCATTTATTTTAGTTTTTCTTAAAAAGCTACCCATCGGCAATACCCGCGGGTCGCCTTTTACCGTAACGGTACCCATTGCCATGTTGGGGCTATCCTTTAACATCGTGGCAAATTTCAACAACCCAAACATCTTCCTATCTTTACCAACGCGCTGTTGAATGAAAAAAATCTCACCCTCACCTGTAAGTTTCAAAACAATAGCCGTAGGAATCAATAACGGCGCCAAAACGATAAGCGCCACAATAGAAAAGACAATATCAAAAAAACGCTGCATCAATTACATCCTATTGTCTAAATATTTACCCGTCTCTTTATGTCCAAAATCAGGTATCATTTTAAAAAAAAGTTCTACAATCTGCTCTTTAGTCCACGTTTTACTCGCTTTCAACTGATCAATTGTAGCTGTAAATTCATTTAATGCCCCCTCATTAAAATCCGGTGTATTTTTAATTACGCCAAGACTTTGAAATTTATCCCTATCTAGCACTTCGTTATCTGTAAAAAACTCTTCAAAATCTTTCTCTCCAGTCGTATCACTGGCAAAAAAATAGCACGGCCATTTTTTCTGCGGAATTAACTCAGCAACACGATCACGCGCTTCATCCTCTGAAGTGCATTCATAAGCCTCATACCCTAATGCAGCTAAATACTTGACTGCAATTTCAGAAAAGGAAATCAAATGTAATTTTTCACTCAATTTTGGAAAAAAAATATCCCGGTTTTCGCCCAACAAGCAAGACATTAAACACAGCTCACCTGATTCCTGCGGCGTGACAAAATAACGCCGAACATCTTTGGGTGCTGAGATAGGTTGCCGTTTAGCAAAACGTTGATTAAACCCATGCAATAAACTGCCATCTGAAAAGGCAACATTGGCAAATCGGGCCGTTGAGATCGGTAATTTAAGGCTTGCCCGCATCAAAAACATTTCCATGATTCGCTTGCTGGCACCCATCATATTCACCGGATTTGCGGCCTTATCAGTAGACACGCAAAAATACTTCTTCGCCCCATGCTCCAACGCCAAGTCTATTGTTTTTTCAGTATTCATAATATTCACATCAATCATACGCATCAATGTAAAAGGGTCTTTCTCGCTTCTTACATGCTTGAGCGCAGACAAATTCAGCACGTAATCATAACCACCACTCCATTTCATTAACGCTTCAAACTCGGTTGACCCGCAATCAATGGCAAAGGTACTAAAATCGCCTTCGATATAGCCTAAGGTGCTGCGGATGTCCCGCACCAACTCCACCATATTGTTTTCGTTAATATCGACCACATGCAAAACCTTTGGCTTACGTTTGAATATCTCACGCACCACCGCTTGACCAATTGACCCCGCACCGCCAATTACCAAAAAACGACTATCGACAACTTGTTGTGATAAAAATGCTTCATTTCGCTGGATGTCATCATCAAACAAAAAATTACTACGGCCAATCAAACCTAAAATATTCATGCGTCTTTATTATTTTTTAAATTAATTAATTTATAGACCAACATCAGTTAGCCTTCTATCTATCATTAGAAAAATTGCTTACCTCTGAATTCAAAGCATCGACATAGGCACGCCTGACGGTATATTCACAATCCGTTCTTCCAACCAATGAGAATTTTCCAAGCCGTCATGTTGGCACTGATCGAACATAGTTAATTTGGTCATCAATCGCCAAATTGGCCGCGTCATCACCCCATTGGCATTAGTATGTTCTAAAAATGCGTTACGCTCGACAACATCCGCCAGAACTAAAGCATTCAGCCAATAATTAGATACTGCGCCAGTGGGTTCTCGGATAAAACTGATCTCTTGAGCATCAAAATAGGTAGCGTATTTCAATGCTAAATCCCGTTTAATTTGAACAAATTTATCAAGCTGCTCCATCTGAGCACACCCTAATGCTGCATTCAAATTCGGCAAACGATAGTTAAAACCTACTTCATCATGCACAAACTCATAAGGGTGAGGAATTTTCGCCGTGGTTGTAATGTGTTTCGCCTTTACTGCAATTTCAAGATTGTTTGTAACAATCATACCGCCACCACCAGTGGTAATGATCTTATTGCCATTAAAACTAAATGTACCTAACAAGCCAAAGGTGCCGGTATGCTGTCCTTGGTAATAACTACCCAAAGACTCCGCCGCATCCTCAACGACTGGAATACCAAATTCAGCACATATCGCCACAATTTCATCAATCCTACAGGGATGACCAAAGGTATGCATAGGCAAACAAGCGGCAAAACGCTTACCAGAAACCTTATTAAAGGTCACACCGTCTTTTTTAAACGCGTGCAATTCAAGAAACTGCCGTAACGCGACAGCACTCATGCCCAAGGTATCGCGATCCACATCTACAAAAACCGGCGTAGCCCCAGCGTAATGTACCGCATTACAAGTTGCAATAAATGACAATGCCTGAGTAATCACTTCAGAACCTGGCGTTACCCCTGCCATTAATAACGCAATATGTAATGCCGCAGTACCGTTCACAGTCACCACAGCATATTTTGCACCGGTATAAGCTGCAACCAATTGTTCAAACTCAGTAACGCGCGCGCCAATAGAAGAAACAAAGCTTGAATCAATACACTCACACAAGTACTGTTTTTCATTTCCTGCAAATACTGGTCGATGTAAAATTGGCTGTTCGCCGACATATATATTATTTATAAACCGCACTATCTCTTGAAAATTTGTTTTCATTTTTCGTATGTTTGTCTTACAAATTTATCGTTATTTTATATACTTACCTCTATACATAAGTATTAACTTAAATTTAATATTAATAATATATCGCTTAAAAATTTTCAGTTTTACTATCTAACTATATTGAATCCAATCTACTGAGTACTAAAAACTCGAATTTGCTATTTTTCCATTTACTCAGAATCATAAGCCCTAATATTTTCTGCAAAAAAATCAATTTTCACTGTCTATCAGTTCTAAAAAAAATCTATACACTACTGGGTTAAAGCATTTTTCAGACTACTTACTACTAAATCAACTTCAGCAAGTGTCATGGTCGGATAAAGGGGAAAAGTTAATTCCCGTGAGGCAATATCTTCAGCAACCGGACAATCATTAAGACCAATATCTTTAAAGGCGGTAAAGGTATTAAATGCCGGATAATGAATGGATGACTGAATACCATCCTCTTTGAGTTTACCAATCAAATTGACCCTATCGATGGCCTTGTCCAATAAAATGGGGAAAATATGATAAACAGATTCAATATTATCTAAATCTAAAAAAGGAATGGATATGCCCGGGACTCCCTTAAGAGACGCAACATATCTTTCAACTAACACTTTTCTTTGAGCATTGGCTTTTGAAAGTTTTTCTAGCTGGACCAATCCAAGCGCCGCCCTCATTTCATCAATGCGATAATTCAACCCAGATTGCGCAACATCATAAGTGATCGCTCGACCTTTATGCCGATCCAAAGTTAAAGCAGTCATTCCATGTGACCTAAGATATTTAGCTTTTTGCGCTAATTCCGAGTTTTTGGTTACAATCATTCCTCCTTCACCAACAGAGAGATTTTTATTGGTGAAAAAGCTAAAACAGCCAAAATCGCCGAAAGTGCCACAACTTTGCCCTTTATATTTAGCCCCAGGCGCATGGGCGACATCTTCAATAACATAAATATTATGCGCTTTGCATAAAGATATAATTTCATCCATATCACAAGGAAAACCCGCAAAATGCACGACGATAACCGCCTTAGTTTTAGCTGTTATCTGCGCTTTAATGGTTTTGGCTGATACATTCCAGTCATTATAACTCTCGCAATCAGCCAATACCGGCGTCGCACCAACCAACCGAACGACATTAATGTCCGCAACAAAAGTTAACGCTGGAATGATAACTTCATCTCCCGCTTTTAACTCTAAAGCCAATAACGCCATGTGTAGTGCTGCTGTACAATTAGACACCGCTATGGAATTGGACCCCTCACCCAGCATCGCTGAAAACGCCTCTTCAAAACCTATGGTTTTTTCGCCCATTGTAAGCCAACCGCTATCAACAACATCTTTTACAGCTTGCGACTCTTGTTCATCGAAATTTAATTTGAATAACTGTACTTTCCACATAAATATATTCCCTTCAACGTAAATCTAAAAATTAATTATTGTTTCAATAAAACCAACCTAAGTATTTAATAAATATAATAATCACATACTCAGATAAGACATTTGATTTAAAGTTTCATTTCGGCCTGTATATTTACATAGATTCAATTGCATGAATAAATTTTTTAGCCAGCACCGGATAAGTTTGCTCCGCCAAAATAAACCGCTTGCCGCTCCCCCCCATCGCCTCGCGCTCAGAAGGAGACATCGCAACGAGCGCTAATATGGCATCACGTATTTCTTCCGGATTTCCTGGCGCAACGGTAAAGCCGCATTTTGCTTCAGCAACAGGATCATTACCTGCTTTTATTGCCATTACTATCGGCTTACCAGCCATCATATAATCCATAAGCTTATTGGGTGAAATTCCAAAGCGAAACAGTGGCTCAGGCAATAACCCAATAAAAGCAATATCTATTATTTTTAAAAACGCCGGAATTG
Organism: Methylococcaceae bacterium; assembly: GCA_013141155.1. Lineage (GTDB taxonomy): Bacteria > Pseudomonadota > Gammaproteobacteria > Methylococcales > Methylomonadaceae > SXIZ01. The sequence continues at coordinate 5,129 of JABFRM010000338.1, forward strand.
TAGATTTAGGGATAGCAGGTAACATTGTTACATTAGCTATTTTCTCATCCACCAATCGCTGTAATAACCTGTCCCGATCAGGACCGGTTCCTATTAACACCACTTCAAACCGCCCCTGTGCAAGTTTCGCCGCATCCAATAAAGTATCCAGAGCATTTGCTAAACCATGTGTGCCAGCATAACCTACGACAGGCAAGCCCCTCTGCTTAACTTCTGCCAGTGTTTTACCTAAATCATAAGGCAACGCCTCCACATGCTCCCATTCTTGGGCATCAATACCATTAGGCACATAATGAAATTTCGATGGATCCATACCTCGTGAAACCATGTGTTGCTGTGCTTTAGGTAACATCGAAACAACAATGTCGGCTTGGCGATAGGCATAGTCCTCTGCCATTTGTACCCAAAGAATGAACGGATGCCATTTTGACATACCTCCCAGCTCGATTGGCGACAAAGGCCACAGATCATGTACTTCAAATACCAGCTTTGCTTTCGCTAATTTAGCAATATGTCTAGCAGGCCAAATGTCCATTGGATACGTGCTGGAAGCAATCACGACATCAGGTTTAAACTCAACCGCGATTAAATGTCTCTGCTTCCACACCCCCCAAAGAAATGCGAGCATATTTTTGACCCTACCAAAACCATTGCCCTTATACGCTGGCGTAGAATACCAACGGTAATCAATACCATCAATAATTTCGTCGTGGGTTACCAATTGCATTTCCGGTTGACTGATTCTGACATGAGAGTATGAGGCAGCGAGAATTTGCACACGATGACCAGCATGTACCCATTCCCGAGCAAGATAATAAGGCCGGTATTCCATACCGTGACGGGTAGATCCGGCATAATGGTTTACAAGGAGAATATTCATAAGTTAAGCATTAGACCCCAAAAAGAATATTCATGATTTTTTCACCCGCCTGGCCATCACCATAAGGCGTAACAGAAAGCCCTTTACCTCCAATAGCATTAATAACAGTAGCACTAACTTTTTCTGCATTATCTGGAGAAACTAAGGTATTCCAGCCCGCGTCTACCAACTCCACCCATTCAGTTTCATCGCGTAAGGTAACACACGGTATGCTATAGAAGAAAGCCTCTTTTTGCACTCCGCCGCTATCTGTTGCGATAACAGCAGCACTTTGCTCCAACATCACCATATCCAAATAACCTACTGGATCAATCAGCTTTACTTGGCTGCCTAGCAGTGCGCGCAGTTCAGGTTGTTCCAATAACTTACGGGTACGCGGATGCACCGGCCACACCACGGGAAACGTCTGGGCAACTTGTCCCAGCGCGGTAAGAATTACGCGTAAGCGTTGTAGATCATCGGTATTTTCGGCCCGATGAATGGTAGTCAGTACATAATTACCGGCACTGATGCCTAGCTGTTTTAAAATAAGCGAAGACTGTTTTGCCCGTTCGCCAAACAGCAACGCCGCATCAAACATCACATCGCCAACCTGGTGACATTGTTGCCCAGGAATACCTTCGTTAGCTAAATGCAGCATAGCAGTTGCCGTGGGCGCAAATAGCGCGGTGCTAATGTGATCGGTTACAACCCGATTGATTTCCTCCGGCATCCGGCGGTTAAATGAACGTAAACCCGCTTCTACATGCGCAACCGGTATATGCAGCTTTACAGCCGCCAACGCACCCGCCAAAGTGGAATTAGTATCCCCATAAACTAACACCCAGTCAGGTTGCTCCTGAAGTAGGATTCCTTCAATACCAGCCAGTTGCGCACCTGTCATCGCGCCATGTAAGCCGCCCCCTATCCCTAAGTTATAAATGGGTTTAGGAATGCCCAATTCAGCAAAAAACACTTCCGACATATTGTTGTCGAAGTGTTGTCCGGTGTGCAACAGCACTTCCTTTATGCCTGCTTGCCCGGTAAAGGCATGGCTAACGGCTGCGGCCTTAATGAATTGCGGTCGCGCACCAATGATGGTAAGGATTTTCATTAATTTTTCCAGTAGGTTTTGAAAAAGAAAATTACACCTTCCCAAACTCGGTATAAGTTATCGATAAGGTTAACCAGTATATTTGCCCGCCATTGCCGGGGATGTACCAGGAGATAAATCACCTTTTCTTGATTCTGAATGGCATTGAGAGGATTATTTGGGTTCCAGAAAACTGGATAAGGGGCATCTGCATGGCGACTGGTTACAGCATTCATAAACTCCGGATCGTACACTTCCAATTCAAGCCTTAATTCTTTACGAAAGTTCTTATCATCCAATATGACGCAATTGGTTACGCCTAACTGACGGTTCATCCAGTCACCATGCGATGCAACCGTGCGCATAGGAATTCCCGTTTGTTCGCGCAATGCTTCCAAATTTTTCTTGAACATAGCTCGAATAATATCCAAATGACCTAACACTTCCTCCTTATCAGTAATGCCAATAGTTTTTGCATAAGTAGCAAGCTCTTCAAAATGATAACTAGCTTCACCGCCATAGTTGTCAATTTCCTGCATTAAAGAAATGTCAATGGTGGATAACCGAAAATAATGAGAGCTGGTGACTTGCAACTGCTTTTCTATTTCCCACATTTTTCTGGCCGTGGAAGTGTCAGTGTCGATATCATGCCGGAGAATAAAATATTTTTTCTTTTCGCTTAACTGATTGCTATTTAAAACGTCCCAGAATGAGGCTACGGAATGTATTTCATAACCATTGTCTAGAACTGTCTGGAGAAATAAGTGCCACTCATTTAAACGAGAAGGTCGGATAAAATCCGAATATATCCTATACGCTAACACTTTTAGTTTATCGATACCGAATTTCAAGAAGGTTTCTCCAAAACAATCACGTTTCTTACACCAATAAAACTTCCAACCAAAGACTCAAAAAAATGTACTATTTTAAATTTATATAATGCTGCGGGAAAAGCTTGTTGGCGAAAGGTTTTAATTTCTCGAAACCCGACGTTAAGATATACTGGCCTATGTTCATTGGCTCTACTGTACTTAGACTTATCGCCCCTGGGAAAGAGAAAAACCAACCGCCCACCCGCTTGCAAAGCCTTATAAATTGAACGATATGCCAATTCGACAGTTGCCATATCTTTCGTTATAAGCACCGACAGTCCCTGCGTGAAAATTGCTTGCCACTTGTATTCCTCATTGCCGACCGTTAACGCATCAATTTTTCGGCACTCGATACCTTCATTTTTCATGTGTGCAACAAACGCATCAGCATAATCGGATCCCAATACTTTATAACCATGCTTGAGGGCAATCTTGGCTAACTGACCGACTCCAGAGCCTAATTCTAAAATAGGCGCATATTTATCAGCCCTCAGAAAATCAAATATCTTGGGGAAAAGATAATCCGATGAATACTTTTGCCGCTCAGCTATACTTATCCACTCTCTTAACGAGCTATTGTATAAAGCAACAATACTTTCATTATCATAGTTCATTGATTTTGAGCCTTTGATAAAAATCGATTAATTTCCCTTCCTCTATACCCCAATTATAATATTTTTCTACTGCTAAACGTCCTTTTTCTCCCATTGTTTTTGCAGAAACAGGATTATTAATAAAATAATCTATCGCTTCTGCAATTTCCTTTGGATTCAATGGATCGACACAAAGCCCGCAGTTATTTCCTTCAATAATCTCCTTCCAAAGCGGAAAATTAGAAGCGATTACTGGGATACCAGCGCTCATATACTCAAACATCTTGATAGGTAACGAGTCGATATAATTGATGATGGGATGCAATGTCACCAAGCCCGCCATAGAGCGGCCTAATACGTCCTTTACGCCGCGTCGATCCAGAAAACCTAATTCATCTACGGCATGCCAGCCAAGGTAAGCCTTAATTTCGCGTTCAGTATTGGGTTCACTAAATAGCCCCCCCAATTGAAGTCTTACTCCGTCGTTACCAATCTGCTCCAACGCCCATACAATTTCCCGAATACCGCGAGTGTAAGTAATCCCACCAATATAACAAACCTCCTTCTGTTTATTGTTCCAATCCGTTGCAGATTGTAATTCACCAAGTATAGGGAAATTATTGATGTCTATACTATTTGGATTAATTGCGAGAAATTTGTCACGGATAAAAGGTGTGGCAGCAATAATCGCATCCAGTCGTTTACAAGCATAGTTCTCGTAGATAGCAAAGCATTTACCAATCAGGCGGCGGAGCGGAGCATTAAGATAGGGTTTGCTCAGCATTTGCTTGGGAACGTCTTCGTGCGAATCGAAGATGACAACTTTGCCAAGCCGCTTAAGTTTAAGGCCAATAGGAATAAGTTCAGGGTCATGTAGATGGTAGATGTCAGCATCTAATGCCTTAGCTACTACAAATACACGCCAAACGGTTTGAGTCATGCGCAATAAACGCCCCCCCGTTTTTGCGCCCGCATCAATGATATTTACATTGTTTATAATCTCATTGCCCAACCCATCGGCGACGATTAAAGAAACATCATAACCATGCGCAGCTAAAGATGAACACATCTTGAGAAAAATACGGGTATCGTAACGAGGATGGGCAGAGGTAATGTGCGCAACTTTGGTCATTTGTAATTATTTAAGAGTTAAAACTTTCAAAATTTTAGTTATTTAGATTAAGCAAAAATTAACTAACATTGAGTGATTCGCATATTAATGCCTCCAGATTTTCGGGAGATTTTTTATTGAATATGTGTATTGATTTTTTTTTCCGACATCTGAATCTTGTGGATAAAGCAAAAACAAAAAAAACACGATCATCCATGACGCCCTCAACCCTCCTGTGAACATATTAATAATGAATAAATAAAAAAAAATAAAGAAAGCGGTTTTTTCTACATCATTTTTACCAACAATAGCACCCAACGCAACATATCTCTTTATAAGGAGATAACCTATAGGAATCATAAAAAAAAGAGTTCCAATAGTCCCAAATTCAGCCAAAAGCTCTAAAATTATATTATGCGGATAATAGCCAACCTTATGTTCTCCAATATAAATTGGATAATAGTTTATACCTGCTCCCAACAAGATATTTTCAATATTCAATGTGAATAATTCTATAGCTTTTGAGAATAAAAACTCCCTTGAGCTTGCGTCGTTGTCATTAGCTAACACCATAAATCTACTGACAGCCAGGAAATTTGAGTGAGCTACCAACTTTATCCAACTTAAATCCAATAACCAACTCAAAACCACACCTAAAAAACAAATACTAGCTGTAATGTAGTATCTATATATCCTTCCACCATAAAGCCACCAAAACAATAATACAAATACAAGGGAAACGATAGCAGACCGACACCCAACTAATAACATGTAATAGAAAGATGCTAATATTATCAATAGTAATGGTAACTGCAAAATAAAGGGGGTTTTTATCAATTTTGCTGTCATGAGCACAATAAAAAGACCCATAAAAATACCAATATTTTGATATTCATTACCACTATCAAAAATATTCAGAAATGCTTGACCTTTAGGGGTAACTAGCTGACCCGTTAACTTCAGATAAGTGATAAAAATAAAATACATACTTGCCAATATAATAGTAGCAAAATATACTCTATTTTTATGATTAGAAGAAATAACACCAAAAAAAATAAAAACGGGGTTAACGAAACATAAAACTAAGACATTTTGAATATCATTTAAGTAATCTCCAGATACGAAATACGAAATCCCTGCATACATTGAAAAAGGCAACGAATATAAAACACAGCGTAACTTTACTGAAACGTCATGCTCTTTTCCTTCAAGTAATCGTAAAAAATAAAGCATTAAAGTAATCGCCACCAATGAAATAAAACCCACCTCATTTGGAATGCCAATTTTTGAGATTGCAATATGCAAAGGAAGATGCGCAAAATAAAAAACAGACAGTGCCGTTAAATAAATATAAAGCCATCTCATAACTAAATTATACTTTCAACATTTATAGCCAACTTTACTATAAACATAAAAGAAAAAATATAAAAAAACGCATATCTATAAAATAATGAACCATAATAACAC
>JABFRM010000281.1 GCA_013141155.1 Methylococcaceae bacterium
CGTCTTCTTTCTGGCGACGCGTAATGGAGAATGTATGAGAAAAATATTAATCGTCGGTGCCACTTCAGCGATAGCAGAAGCCACCGCAAGGGTCTGGGCAGAGCAGGGCGATCATCTGTTTTTGGTGGCGCGTAACCACGAGAAATTGGCGTTAATTGCCGATGATTTGCGGGTCAGGGGCTGTCAGAACGTTGCCGTTTATAGTATGGATGCCAACGATTTTGATGCGCATATTGCGATGCTGGATGCGGCGACACAAGCCTTGAATGGTTTAGATACCGTGTTAATTGCCCATGGCACGCTTTCCGATCAAGCAGCTTGCCAACAATCGGTCGCGCTGACCTTGCAAGAATTCAATACCAATGCGTTATCGTTTATTGCGTTGTTGACGCATATTGCCAATCGCTTTGAACAGCAAAAGCAGGGGACGATTGCCGTCATTTCATCGGTAGCAGGAGATCGTGGGCGGCAAAGTAATTATGTCTATGGCAGCGCTAAAGCGATGGTCACCACTTTTATGTCCGGCCTGCGGCAGCGGCTGTACAAGTCCGGGGTAGTGGTGGTGACTATTAAGCCAGGCTTTGTGGATACGCCGATGACGGCCGAATTCAAAAAAGGCGCTTTATGGGTAAGTCCAGAAACCATCGCCCGTTGTATTCAAGCTGCTATTGAAAAACCCCGTGATGTGATTTATGCGCCCTGGTTTTGGTGTGGGATCATGACGGTTATTAAATTGATTCCGGAATGGCTTTTTAAAAGACTGAAGCTTTAATTACGGATTTGGGGGCATAAAATTGATTAATTCAAATGCGGAGGGTAATAACCTATGGCAAAATTTTACCCTTACTGAATTGTTGGGTGTTCAGCAACAATGGTTGGCGGCAGTTGAATAAAAAAGCCCTTTGTTTGTAGCTGATGGCGAACTTTTTCAGCTTCTTCGCGAGCTAATGTCCGCTCCGGTGTTAGTGTGAGTTCCATGACCAATTCTAAGCGGCCCAATGTACTCATACAGCCTTCCGGTAGACGCGTGAAGTCGTCTTTTTTGTCCACATAAAGGTATAGTTGATCTTTTTTAAGGCTTTTGTAGATGAAACATTGCATGGTTTGGGTACTCAAAGTCGCTGGATTAAATGCCTGTTGCCTAGATATTTTATTGCAGCGCAACCTAGGCGAATAGCAGTAATATTTTTGTAGTCTATAATAACCTAAAAACAAATTGCAAACGTTCAGACTTGGATAATCATGGATAATTTACCCACCGCACGAAAAGACGGTTTTTTGAAATCGGCTTGCACCTTTGAAGCCTCGTTAGTAGCTATTGCGATCATTTTGGGCTGGATTGCTGATATTGATCCTTTTGCGTCATTGTCTTTTTCGGAACCTGCGCTTTTGTATGGCGTATTGGGTACGGTGCCGTTGATCTTAATATTTCTGGCTTTGCAGCAGGCACCGATTAAAGCATTAAAAGTTATTCAACAGCTCTTGATGGATACTTTGGTAAATCGCTTAATTGGATTACATTGGACAGATTTATTGATCTTGTCTGCCATCGCTGGAATTGCCGAAGAAATTTTATTTAGAGGGGTTTTACAGCCCTGGTTAGAAATGGCTTGGGGTCTGCAAGCTGGCCTATGGTTCAGTAGTATTATTTTTGGTCTGGTGCATGCCATAACGCCAGTTTACGCAGTGCTTGCAGCATTGGTGAGTGTGTATTTGGGGCTTAGCCTGGATTATGGTGAGTCGCGCAATTTACTTACTCCAATTGTTATTCATGGGCTGTATGATTTTTTGGCGTTTTTACTGATTATTCAGCAATACAAAAAAAAACATTTACCCCTTTAATACTTACATCGCTGAAAAACAGGCTGTTTAAACATGGATAAAGCCGCCCAGTATTGCTATAATCAGCCTCTTATGGGTGAAAATCCCCACAAACTTTCGCTTTCACACCTTTCTATTCTGGAGAAAATACAATGGCAATAAAAGTTGCAATCAATGGCTTTGGTCGTATCGGTCGTAATATCTTGCGCGCTTTATATGAAAGCAAACGCAATCATGAAATTAACATTGTGGCGATCAATGATTTGGGCGATAGCGCAACCAATGCTTACCTGATGCAGTATGACTCTGTACACGGTAAATTTCCGTTTGCTGTTACGGTTGAAGAGGGCTATTTAGTCATTAACGGCACGGATAAAATCAAAGTGCTTTCTGAAAGGGATCCTTCAAAATTACCTTGGGGCGAGTTAGGCGTTGAAGTGGTACATGAGTGTACCGGTTTATTCACCAGCAAAGCGAAAGCTTCTGCACACATTACTGCTGGCGCTAAAAAAGTCATTATTTCAGCACCAGGTGGAGACGATGTGGATGCGACTATCGTATTCGGCGTAAACGACCATGTTTTAAAAGCATCTGATACGGTTATTTCTAACGCTTCTTGTACCACCAACTGCTTAGCACCGATTGTAAAACCCTTACATGATGCGATTGGTTTGGAAAAAGGCTTAATGACGACCATTCACTCTTACACTAACGATCAAGTCTTAACTGACGTGTATCACAGTGATTTACGTCGTGCGCGTTCTGCTACGCAATCTATGATTCCGACTAAAACCGGTGCAGCAGCAGCCGTTGGCTTAGTATTGCCAGAATTAAAAGGTCGTTTAGATGGCTTCGCGATTCGCGTACCGACTATCAATGTATCAGTAGTGGATTTATCGTTCCAAGCTTCACGCGACACGACCATTGAAGAAGTCAACGAAGTGTTAAAAGCGGCAGCCATCAAATCAAACGGTATCTTAGAATTCAATACCTTGCCATTAGTGTCAGTTGACTTCAACCACAATCCAGCGTCTTCTACTTATGATGCCACACTGACCAAAGTCACGGGCGGCAATTTTGTGAAAGTATTGTCGTGGTATGACAACGAATGGGGTTTCTCAAACCGTATGCTGGATACAACGCTTGCCTTAGTCAACGCAAAATAAAAATATGAATACAGAACCGTTAAGAAGAACCAAAATTTTAGCCACACTAGGGCCTGCTTCTGATGCACCAGGCGTATTAGAAGGCTTATTTAAGGCCGGCGTTGATGTGGTGCGCCTGAATTTTTCACACGGTTCAGCACAAGATCACATCAACCGTGCCGCAGCCGTGCGTGAATTGTCTAAAAAAACCAATCGTTTGGTCGGCATTTTGGCAGATTTACAAGGACCTAAAATTCGTATTGAACGTTTTACTGATACCAAGGTTTGGTTGGAAGAAGGCCAAGCGTTCGCATTGGATATTAACTTTGACCCTAAAGCCGGTGAAAGCACGCAAGTGGCCATCAGTTATGAGCCTTTAGCCAAAGAAGTTAAACCCGGTAGCCGCTTATTGCTGGATGATGGTCGCATTGTGTTAGACGTGGTTAATGTCGTGAATATGCGCGTTAATTGTACCGTTATTGTGGGTGGGCATTTGTCCAACAATAAAGGCATCAATCTGATGGGTGGGGGGCTTTCTGCCGCCGCATTAACCGATAAAGATAAAGAAGATATTAAAACCGTCGCCAAAATTGATTGCGATTATGTGGCGATTTCCTTCCCGCGTTGCGCTGAAGATTTACACGAAGCACGACGTTTATTGGAAGCAGAAGGCTGTTACGCAGGGATTGTCGCGAAAGTGGAACGCGCAGAAGCAGTTGTTGAAGATGTCTTGGATGAAATTATTCTCGCATCAGATGCCGTTATGGTGGCGCGTGGCGATTTAGGGGTTGAAATTGGCGATGCGAGATTGCCTGCGGTGCAAAAACATTTGATTCAACGCGCACGGGCTTTGGATCGTATTGCGATTACCGCGACGCAAATGATGGAATCAATGATTGAAAATCCGATACCAACCCGCGCGGAAGTTTGCGACGTGGCGAATGCGGTGTTTGATGGTACCGATGCGATTATGTTGTCGGCTGAGACGGCTTCTGGGAAATATCCGGTTAAAGCAGTTGAAGCGATGGTCAGAGTTTGTTTGGAAGCCGAAAAACATACCAGTGTTCGGGTATCTAAACATCGTGTTGATAAACAATTTGAACGCGTTGATGAAGCGATTGCGATGTCTGCCATGTACATGGCCAATCACTCTAATATTAAAGCGATTGTGTCATTAACTGAGTCAGGCGCGACGCCGTTGTGGATGTCTAGGATTAGTTCCGGTATTCCGATTTTTGCGTTCAGCAGTACTGAACATACTTTGGGTAAAGTGACACTTTATCGCGGCGTGTTTCCGGTACGTTTTACGCACGAATTGCAAGATCATGCGGAAGTGAACCGTGCTATCGTCGAAAGGCTTAAAAAACGTAACTTTGCGGCATTGGGTGATCGCCTGATTATTACCAAAGGCGATTTAACCGGGATTAAAGGTGGCACCAATGCGTTAAAAGTGGTGACCATCGGTGAAGGCTTAACACCTTAATCTATTGTTTATAAGCGAGATTATGGATAAACCTGCAAGGTTTTAAAAACCTTGCAGGTCTTGTTTTCACTACTGCGTCACATGGCATCATTGGCGTGTAAATAACCGTTACTGTTGCTATTAACCCAGCGACTCCGATTAGACTCAAGCTGTTCTTTTTTCCAGAAGGGTGCAGTGCTTTTTAATGCTTCCATAATAGCGCGGCACGCATCAAAAGCGTCGCCTCGATGTGCTGACCAGACGGCAACTAATACAATCGGTTGATCTGGACGAACCATTCCGATACGATGGACGATTAAGCAATCGAGCATTGCCCATTGCCGTTCCGCGGTGGCAACAATGTTTGCCAAAACCTTTTCAGTCATGCCCGGATAATGTTCCAGCATCATACCTTTTACAGCATCCCCTTGATTGAAATCACGCATAGTACCGACAAATATACTGGTTGCGCCGTATTGACCGGTCAGGTGCGTTGCTGTAGCCTGATGGCTTTGTAATTCTTGCCAGGGGTCGAGGGGGGTTGCACATAGTTTTATCACGGCTTTAGCCCCCAGTTACGGGTGGAAAAAAAGCGACGGTATCAGCGTCTGCAACGCTGGTGGTTAAAGTAACATAGTCCATGTTGACGGCGACCAGAATTGCTGTAGGCAAGGGTAGGTCAGGGTTGGCAAGCGTCCAGACATCAAGCACTGTGAGGTCTGGTGCGAAATCCACGTTGTCGGAAGCTCGTCCGAGACGCTCTTTTAAACTGGCGAAATAATGTACTGTAATTGACATAACAACTCCTTACGTTTGACACAACAACTATTCTACCGAAAATATGACACAATTGACGCATTTTAATCACGCTGGCGAAGCGCACATGGTAGATGTTTCCGCTAAAGCCATTACCCAACGCACAGCCCTTACAGAAGGATTTATTCGTATGCGTGCTGAGACGTTGCAGTTGATCGTGGCTGGCGGTCATAAAAAAGGTGATGTTTTAGCCATTGCCAGAATCGCAGGTATTATGGCCGCCAAAAAAACCGCAGATTTAATTCCTCTGTGTCATCCGCTACCCATTACCCATGTTGAAATCATGTTGACGCCAGAAATTGATTTTGCACGGGTGCGTTGTCAAACTACAGTTAAAACCAATGGTCAAACGGGTGTGGAAATGGAAAGTTTGTGTGCTACGCAAGTGGCGTTGTTGACTATTTATGATATGTGTAAAGCTGTGGATCGCGGCATGGTGATTGAATCGGTGTCGGTGCTTGAAAAAGCCGGTGGCGAATCAGGTCATTGGCAACGCGTTGATGCGTTACCCATTCAGTGAATCATTTACCATTGCCAGTGACTTGTAAGGTTTGGTTATAAAAGAGGTATGCGCTTTTTTAACCTTAAAAACAGAATTTTCAATCGTGCTCGCTAGAGAACATTATGCTCAAAAAACTCATTAAGGTGCTGATTATTGATAATTCAGCGATAGCGCAGACGGTATCTGCTGATCTTTATGATCAACTGGTTGCACGAGTGACTTTGCTGGCTTCTGGTGCCGAAGGATTAGCGCTGGCTGAAACTGAAATGTTTGAGTTGGTGTGTGTCGCGTATGCAATGACGGATATGAATGCTGAGGATTTCTGCTGTCAATTACGCAATTTGCCTGGGTATGAACATGCTACGGTTATTTTGTTTGCCGCAGAAACCGACAAAGTTGCCTTAAAAGAGGCCATGCTGGTTGGTGCGACGGATGTGGTCAGTAAAAATAATGTTGAGCAACTTAAGCATTATTTGCATCGGCATATTGAGCGTTTGACACGCAATATCATGGGTAAAGTATTGTTGGTAGAGGATTCACCCAGTCAGCAGTTACTCATTCAGCATTTGTTAGAACAAATGGGACTAGAGGTTGAGTTATATACTTCCGCTAAAAAAGCTTGGCACACGATTCAGCAGGCAGAGACGCAATATGATCTGGTGATTACGGATACCATTTTGGATGGTGAAATGAGTGGAGTTGCGCTGGTACGTGAGATGCGTAACAATTTGAATGAAGAAATTGAAACGCCGGTTTTAGCGATGTCTGCTATTGATGAAAAATCCAGGCGGATAGAATTACTGCATTTAGGGGTAAATGATTATATTCTTAAGCCAATTGTTCGCGAGGAACTGCAAGCCAGGGTCGGAAATCTCATTGAAAATCGTCGTATGCTGGCTGAGATCATGGAACAGCGTAAGATGTTGGAACAATTGGCCTTAATCGATCCGGTCACCAAGCTATATAACCGTAATGCGTTTAATGATATTGGGCCAAAGCAATTGGAATCGGCAGCGCGGAATAATATTCCGCTTTGTTTGGTGGTTGCGGATATTGATTATTTTAAACGAGTTAATGACGAATATGGCCACATCAGGGGCGATGCGGTATTAACGGAAATGGGCGAATGTTTAAAAAGCTATATTCGACGTGGCGATTTGGTTTTTCGTTGGGGTGGTGAAGAGTTTGTATTATTGTTGGCGTGTAATGCCAAAAAAGGGGCGGTTTTAGTCGAAAAAATCCGTTATAAAATTGCTCAGACTAAGTTTGCCCAAGTTAGCATAACAGCCAGTTTCGGACTCAGTTGGGTCGAGCCAGGGCAATTAAAGCATTTGCATGATTTATTCGAGCAAGCAGATAAGGCCCTGTTGCAAGCAAAGAGTGGCGGCCGCAATCGGGTATGTGTGTATTCCGACGATGCTTTGTGAGCCTAATCAATGGTTGATAGCGGTTAGTGTTTTATTATTCTAAGCGGCTTAGGTTACTTACAGCCAACCAACTCCACTTCTGTTGACCCCATAACCGTAACGCTTTTTTTGTCTGAATTAGATCCCAGTACCGTTGTGCCGCCATTTGCAGAAGCCAGATGCGCTTTGCAGTGTGCTTTTATCGTCAGGCCACCCATGACATTGACCTGAGATTTAAAGCAATACCAACCGTTGGGATTTAAAAGCTCCACTGTGGCCCCCCCCATGACATTGACGCCAGGATTAACCATAATTAAAGACGGCGAACTGGTCACTTCTGCATCTTTAGGGTCTTCTCCAATCCCGAAAACTTTAACGTTGGTAGCGAGCGTTTTGTATCTGGGATTATTGCCGAAAGGATGATTGCCCCAGGCTTTAAGGCAGTTTGCCATGAAACCATCTTCTTCGGTAGCAAAAGTCGGTACACTGAATAACAGTGATAATATTATGACGCTGAAACTAATGGTTTTTTTATACATATTCATTTCGGTTTCCTTTTTATTAAGGCGCAAGACGGTTTCGCACCACAAACTTTAAGGTATTATTTTACCATAGGTATCATTTAATTTGTTTATAAGGTTATGATTTTATAGAAAAATGACATAGGGTCGGTATGTAGGGATTTCAAATTGACAGGAAATTGGCTTACTGTCATTAGGCATAATAATAGCGTTTTCATTGGTGGTGTTTGCTAAGCCCTCACAAAAACCGCAGGTGTTAGCTTTGCAAAAAGCACTGGAAGAAAGCAATCTGCCCTTCAAAGTTGACTTATTGATCTGGGATGACATCCCAGAGAACTTTAAATCCACCATCCAAGGCCTCTTTGTTGAATTGGCGGCGCATTCAGGGATGACTCAGGTACAAAGAAAGCGACTTTGAAAATGTCATCGAACCCAAAACGCGAACTCACTGCCCGATATGAACTAACCGCACTTGACCACACACAAAAACCGTCCCCAGTTTCCCAAGAGCGGTTTTTGTTATCGTAGATTGGGGTGAACAGCGTGAATCCCAACATTTCTGCACACCAAGCGTTGGGGTTCGTTATCCCAACCTGCGTGCTTGATAATGGGAATGCCTAAGAGTACCTTAAATTACCGTGCGCTAGCTGTGGTATATTTAAAACTGTGATTTTACAAATAAAAATGATATTTTAATTAAAACAATTCTATCTTATATGTTGATGCTTATATTTTGATGGTTTTTGGTCTTGACAATGGGGTGTGCCTTTGAATGTGGTACTTATCGTCAATACCTAACTCCCGTCGAGATTATTTGCTCACACTGACAATACAACGAGGAGCGATATTATGTTTGCAATACGAAAAAGGTTGGCAGTAGGAATATCCATCACTAGCGCGATGGCATTGATGGTTTCTGCGGTCGCGGCAGGGGATTACAGGCAAGTCAATTTCCCAGTCGAAAACTGTATCAATCTAGGAAGTGGGTTAGAGTCACCGGAAGAAGGTCAGTGGGGGTACAACATCAAACAAGAGCATTTTGGCATTATCCGCGCCAAAGGCTTTGATACAGTTCGTATTCCGGTTAAATGGACTAAATGGGTGCCAGAAGGTGTTTGGCAACCAACATATAATCCCAGCCCTCTTTCGCATTTTAACCGCTCCCTTTCGCAAGCGCCTTACACCATTAACCCTGCGTTTTTAAGTCGTGTCGATGAAGTCATTAGCTGGGCAATGCAAGCAGGGCTTAAGGTTGTTGTCAACGTACATCACTTTGACGAGTTGGAAATAGAACCTGCAAACCCTGCAACATATAACAACCAAGAAAAACGCCTGATTGCCATTTGGAAGCAATTGGGGGAGCACTATCGCAATATGCCATCTGGTTTAATGTTTGAGATTATCAATGAGCCAAAAGGGCAGTTTCAGGGAGAGTATCTTAATCGTACACAATTAGCGGCACTTGCAGAGATTCGCAAAACCAACCCTACCCGTACTGTTATTCTGACAGGTGATCAAACAGGAGGTGTGCCTGGCATAGATAATTTGCGCTTACCACCTAATGATTTGAATGTTGTGGCAAGTGTCCATAGCTACACACCGTGAGAGTTTACGCATCAATGCTTCCTCGAGGGCGGTGATCCCTCTTGTGTTCGCCGCGAATATCCACAGCCAGGAGAACTTTCCTATATGACTTCCGAGATAGATGGCTTAGTCGCTTGGCGCAATCGCAACGGAGTTCCAGTTTTTATGGGTGAGTATGGTTCTATTAAATTTGCTTCTACGGCATCCAGAGGACGGTATGCGCGTGATTCCACCAATAATTTAAAGCGAACACAAATTCCTGGCTGTACTTGGGCTTTTGGTGACGGTGCATTTCAGATATATGATTCAACGACGAACAAGTGGGATGAAAACATCATTGCCGGCATACAGCTTGGCACTAAGGATATTGTCCTTTACGATGACGCCATGGGATCATGGCTTCGGAATACGTCGTGGAATAGTGTTACCTCTAATCCCAACACGCAATTCAAGAAAAGCGGCGCAAATTCTTTGGAGGTAAATTTGCCAGCATCTGTAGGGTGGTCAGGATATGAGTTTTCTTGGCAACGAAGCACTATTCCAGCCGCGCCGCCGTTGAGTCCCTACTCAGCATTGCGGTTCTGGATATATGGCACTCCCAGCACTGGCGTATTGCAGGTCTCCATACATCAAGAAGGAAATGATGCCAATGGCAATCCTATCATTATCCCTCCCACTCGGACTGTCAACATTACCCCCACCAGCGGCGCGTGGCGTGAGGTAGTCATACCCATGACGGATCTAGGCAGTCCGACAAATAATTACTTTCGATTGACTTTCAAAGGGATGACCGAGAGCGCAACACCACATAAGTTTTATCTCGACGACGTACGTTTAAGCCAAACTGGCAGTGCCACACCGCCCGGCAAATTATTGATCTACGATGATATCTACGAAAATACATCGCCAGCTGGGTTGGCAACATGGCTGTACGACTCATCATGGACGGGAGTCATCACCAAACCGAGTACGCAAGTCGTAAAAAGTGGTGCAAGTTCTTTGGAGGTAGAGTTCCCTGCATCTGTAGGGTGGGCAGGCTATGAATTGGGTTTGCAACGCAAACATCTTGATGTGTCACTAATGCCTTATTCAGCATTGCGGTTTTGGATATATGGCACCTCTAGCACTGGCGCACTGCAGGTCGCGATAGATCAGGCAATATGGGTGAATGGCTATATACCGGGAGGCAGTTTTAATAGATTCATTACTCCCGCCTTCACTCCTACTCTCGGTTGGAGTGAGGTGAAAATACCACTTAGTTCTTTTAAGCCACTCCCTGACAATCGAACCAATGGAAATTTGACCCAACTCTTTCGGTTGAGTTTTAAAGGCGCTACCGAGAGCACAGTAGCCCCCAAGTTTTATCTTGATCAGGTACAATTCGAATAGCGTGTTCAAGTCCGTAAGTCGCAATCTGTAGGGCGTAATAGGCGAGAGCCGTATTGCGCCGTCTGTAGTTCTTCGCTGAGTATTGGCTGTTATTGAAAAATGAACCATTTTTGGTTGTCACCGTAGTTTTATTTGGCGACCGTGATTGATTTGTACTCACGTAAAATCGTTGGCTGGTCGATGGCTGATAGTATGCGGACAACACTGGTCAATGACGCATTGAAAATGGCACAAGGCAACGTAAGCCCCTGAAAGGCTTGATTTGGCATGCCGACCGTGGCAGAAAGCTTTTTTCACACGCTTAAAACTGAATTGGTTTACCACGAGCGTTACCAAACAAGGGAGCAAGCCCAGCATCCTATCTTTGAATA
>JABFRM010000208.1 GCA_013141155.1 Methylococcaceae bacterium
GTGCTGGCAAGGGTTGCTGCAATTTTTCCGGCAATATGTCCAGATTTACCCATGCCGGTAACTACCACGCGCCCACGGCACGCAATCATCAACTCACAAGCCGCGACAAAATGGGTATCCACACGTTGCAATAACGCTTTAACAGCCTGCATTTCAACTTGAATAACCGCCAAACCTAACGCGTATATTTGCTCAGCGTTGATTTTCATGTATTCACCTTACAAGATGCTAAAAAACTACGCATTATGCCATGTTTACGCCCAACATACAGGACAAATGTGGTCGTAAAACCAACCATACACGATGGTTAGGGTAGCCACTGATATTTTATTTTGAATGGCGGTAGTTTGACAATGACGCTAATGAATGTTTTCAACAGTCATTACGGATGAGGGGTAATAATTGCTGGCTTGAGAACCACAATTTAACTTTATGTTAAAACCAATAACGCAAGCAGGCGTTATTTTTTGGATAAATAGCTATTTGAAATATAAAAACCGAAAGGCAGGGATGAGGAAACCCCATCACCCGCCAAATTCAACTCAAAAAGTCATTACTTATTGCAAATCTACAGCCAAGACCCAACCATCTTTGTCTTTACAAGCGCCTTCTTCAACCTTTACCTGTGCAAAAGCATCTTTCTTACCGTAAGCATCTTGAAAACCCATAACAGATACATGTGTACCCTGAAGTATTTTTCTACAAGAGTTTTTGACTTCATCTTCAGCCTCATCAAAAGCGGCTATAGTGCCTGGCACCGGCACTAATTGCACGACGGCTTTATCGTCATAGCTATTTGGACTATGCAAAACATATTTTTGGCCAACCGTTAAATTTTTTGCCGGCGCCCCCCCAGCGGCAATAACCGCAGGCTTGTCATCCCCTCCCATAGTCAACATCAAAATGAAAAGCAACAACAGCGCGGCAGCGCCACCCATAAAGACTTTTGGATTTGAACTCTTCAACGCCATTATCGAAGCCAATCCACCACTCAATGCTTTTTTTGCGCCATCAACTGCTTCATTAGATTTTTCACTGTTACTCATTGTATTTATCCCCTCAACTATTCAGTTATTGTTATTGTTTGTACCACAGAAAAGTTATAACTTACCATGATGATAATTCTTTTCAAGTTTTTATTCATCCCTTCTTCATCGCCGATCACCCGCTAAAAAACCCCGCTACCCTGCAATCTTTATTTACTTAAGCTACCACAGCACGACAGGCTTAAATTTAAATAAAATCATATCCTTGCCTCTTATTAATATTGCTGTCAGTTTCCGGCATTCTTCTACACTCAAATTGCCAGTATCCTAAACCAATATTTTTTCTATCTTTTAGGATAATGGGGTAATCTTCATTCTGCATAAACATGCGGATAATGTCCCCATCTTTTAACATAAAAGACTCAATTATAATAAAACTTTTCTCCTCTTTTCCTTGTTCCTTCACACCATACAATAACGCTTTTTTACGCAATGGCTGTTTTTTTTCTTCCAAATACTCAAAACTGACCGCGTAAAATTGCTCCGCTAACAAATCAACGTCAATATTAAGCTTGTTATCCTGCTTAAACGTTACCAGTTTACTGACTACTCCTAGCGCCCGCTTATGCTCAGGTGCATCAATTTTTTTGATACTAATCAAACTTCCAACCGACAGTACGCCTAGCTTGGTAAAATCACAAGCCAAAGAAAACTCGGAAGCAGACTGGGCAAGATGTTCAACATCCTGTTCCGATGAAGCAACAACCGCGCTCCGCAAATTAAAAGCGGCTTCTAATCCCAATCCTATAAAACGATCCAACCTATCTGCAAATACCACTAACGCTGGCAATGGCAAGGCTTTCCAACGTTGCTCAAGATATTCCAGTAGATCAACCGATAATTTTGCGTAGCTTCCAGGCTGCGCGCCAATTGAGCTGAAACGCGTCAAACCAGGATCACTAAATTTATCTTTATTTTTAAACGCTTTAAGCAGCTTGTCAAAATTAAGGTGACGTATCGCCGAATCATTTGAAGCTGGATTATACCGTTGGAATGAAGGGGGCTTATCATCATCCATTCGCAGCACACATTGCATATCAAGGTTCGCAACAGGGCTATCCTCTATGCGTAAATACGGACTCACCGACTCTAAAAACAGATAAACCTGTTGAATTTCTTTTTGCATTAATCGACCCGGTTGTGCCAGGCTAAATAATAAAATCTGCTGGTAGCTTATCTCAATTGTGGTGGTTTTGGCGGCATGATTAAATTCAGCAGGCACTTTAATGGCTTGTTTATTTAAAGATTCACTGAGTTTATACAATGAATGTAAATCAATCCATACCCAGTCAGGGATAGCGCGATACAAACTACAAAAGGTAATAACAATGGCACTTAAGCCTTTGATGCAACGTTGAATGGCGAGCGCAATAGTTTTATTCTGAAACCAGCTAACCTCCTTTTGCGTCAAATCACGCGCAACTATCCAATAACCCAACGTAAATTCTTTTTCAATGGCGAACAAAATATCCATCACTTTTTGATCACTTGGCGCTTTTGGAAAACTCGACTGCATTAAGCGCGAACGTAAATACTCTTCGATGATAATGTAACT
This sequence comes from Methylococcaceae bacterium, assembly GCA_013141155.1. GTDB lineage: Bacteria > Pseudomonadota > Gammaproteobacteria > Methylococcales > Methylomonadaceae > SXIZ01. The sequence goes on from JABFRM010000208.1 coordinate 2,602, forward strand.
GGGCCTAAGAATTTCTAAAGCGTCTAATCTTAAGGCCGACTCCATATCCAGTTGATTAAATTCCATAATAAAATCATGAAATAGCCGCGTAGCAAGGCTAGGATTGGCCGTGGGCAATGCTTCAACCCAATGCTTTAGCGCACTTTCTGTGAATTGTTTAACATGCTCAGGACTTTTTCGCTGGGGCGGAATAATCAAAAAAAAAGAATTCTTCACATTTGCCTTAAACTGGATAACAATTAACGGATTACATCATGAGGTACAATTAACTTCTCTATCTTGCCACAAGGTCAAATTTACTCGATTACAACCACGTTAACTGGTTTTAAGCGGGTAGTGGATATTCTGCCAAACAACCGCTTAAGGCCAACTCCCAATGCGGCAATTGCAAATGAAACTGTGCCTGTAATTTTGATCCTGACAAAACTGAATACGCAGGTCGCTTAGCGGGTGTAGGATAATCAGCCGTGGTGATTGGATTCAATAAAACCTCTTGGGGTAAAATTTTTTTTTGCCGTGCTTCTTCATAAATTGCCTTAGCAAAACCAAACCAAGAGGTAGATCCTGCACAGGTTAAATGATAGATGCCTTGGCTTTCGCCCAAGCTAACACCTTTTGCATTAAGGCATTGCGCCAACATCAATGCTGTTGCTGACGCAATTTGACGGCTCCAAGTGGGCGAGCCGATTTGATCAGCAACAATGCCTAAACTTTCCCGCGTTTGCATCAAACGGAGCATGGTCAACAAAAAATTCTGTCCACGATTGCCATACACCCAAGCGGTACGCAAAATTAAATGCTCAACACCGGAGTCGATAATGGCCTGCTCGCCCAGCAATTTACTGCACCCATAAATGCCCTGCGGTGCAGTAGCTTGCGTCTCAATATAAGGCGTGCTGGAAATACCGTCAAACACGTAATCAGTAGAATAATGCACCAAGGTCGCCCGACATTTATTAGCCGCTTCCGCTAATACTGCCATCGCCGTGCCGTTTACTTGCATCGCCATATCAACCTCCTGCTCTGCTTTATCAACGGCGGTATAGGCTGCGGCATTGATAATTAAATCCGGCTGAATGGCAGCGACCGTAAGGACAATACTGTCATTATCAGCTAAATCCAGTGCCAACGGTTGCGAGTGACGATCCACTACAATAACCTCACCTAAACACATTAAGGCACGCTGTAGTTCCCACGCAACCTGACCTAATCGCCCAATCAATAATATTTTCATCCTTTAGTGGGCAATCTTGCTTTAGGAATATCGTTCAACAACAAGCCCGCTTGATCTTTTTGCGATAGGCTTGGCTGCTGAAGTGGCCATTCAATCCCGATATTAGGATCATCCCAAGCGATGCTTAACTCAGTTTCAGGATGGTATAACTCTGTACATTTGTACACGAATAGCGCAGTTTCGCCGGTCACGCAAAAACCATGCGCGAAACCTGGCGGAATATAGAGTTGCTGACGATTATCCGCGGATAAAGTCACTCCGACCCAGCGTCCGAAGTCTGGCGAATCTGGGCGTATATCAACGGCTACGTCAAATACTTCGCCCTGTAAAACATAAACCAATTTCCCTTGCGAAAAAGGATGTTGCACATGCAGTCCACGCAAGATATTGTGCTGCGAAAATGACAGATTATCTTGCACAAAATCAACATCTAAGCCCATGTCAGCATAGCGTTTTTTTTGCCACGACTCGCAAAAATAACCGCGTTCATCGCCGAAAACATCCGGCTCAATCAGTAATACTTCCGACAACACCGTGGGGGTTATTTTCATACGGGAACCCCTAGCTTGGCAATTCTCAGCAAATATTGGCCGTATTCATTTTTCTTCAGCGCGTTTCCTTGTTTTTCAAGCTGTTCAGTGCTAATCCAGCCATTGTAAAAAGCAATTTCTTCGGGGCAACAAACTTTCAAACCTTGGCGTTCTTCAATCGTCTCAATGAAATTAGACGCTTGCATTAACGAGGTATGCGTACCGGTATCCAGCCAAGCAATACCACGACCTAATTTTTCTATGGCTAACTGGCCTTTTTGTAAATACAGTTTATTCAGATCGGTGATTTCCAATTCACCGCGTGGGGAAGGCTGCAAAGCTTTCGCCATCTCCACCACTTGATTATCGTAAAAATACAAGCCGGTGACCGCATAATTCGATTTTGGATACTCAGGCTTTTCAACTAAATCAATGACTTTACCTTGTTTATCAAATTCTGCAACGCCATAGCGCTCTGGATCTTTAACCCAATAACCATAAACGCTGGCACCGTGTTCACGTTTGACGCTATTCATTAAAGAATCTTGAAAACCATGTCCATAAAAAATATTATCGCCCAAAGTCAAGCAGCTACGGTCTTTACCAATAAAATCTTCGCCGATAATAAACGCTTGCGCCAACCCATCAGGAGAAGGCTGCACCGCATATTGAATATTCATCCCGAATTGCGAACCATCGCCTAATACATTCGCAAATAATGGTGCATCATGCGGGGTCGTGATGATCAAGACATCTCGGATTTTAGCCAGCATCAGCGTCGATAACGGATAATAAATCATCGGCTTATCAAACACCGGCAAGAGTTGCTTGCTGATGGCGATAGTCAATGGGTGCAAACGCGTACCCGATCCACCTGCGAGAATAATCCCTTTTAATCCCGACATACCCTTAACCCCTCAACCCTAAACGTTCACCACGATAACTGCCATCCAAGACATTTTGCCACCAGCTTTTATTATCCAAATACCATTGCACGGTTTTACGCAAACCGGTTTCAAAAGTTTCACTAGGCTCCCAACCCAGTTCACGTTTAATTTTGCTGGCATCAATCGCATAACGCGCGTCATGCCCTGGACGATCCTGTACAAATTTCATTAAGCTTTTATGTGGCTTATAGGCAGAATTCGGCACTAATTCATCCAGCAATTGGCAAAGCGTTTCCACCACTTCAATATTGGTCTTTTCGTTGTTGCCACCAACGTTATACACTTCGCCTAATTGTCCTTTATGTAATACCGCATCAATTGCACTGCAATGATCGCCCACATATAACCAATCACGAATATTCAAACCAGCGCCATAAATCGGCAAAGCTTTACCACTTAAAGCGTTGAGAATCATTAAGGGGATGAGTTTTTCAGGGAATTGATAGGGGCCATAATTGTTAGAACAATTGGTGGTCAGCACTGGAAAACCATAGGTATGATGATAGGCTCTGACTAAATGATCGGAAGCGGCTTTCGAGGCTGAATACGGCGAATTGGGCTGATACGGCGTAGTTTCGGTAAACTTGCCTTCTTTACCGAGTGAACCGTAAACCTCATCGGTGGATACATGCAAAAATCGAAACTCCGCTTTTGCCGCGCCTTGCAATTGCGCCCAATATTTTTTGGCGGACATCAATAATCCATGTGTACCGACCACATTGGTTTGAATAAAATCAGAGGGGTTGTCTATCGAGCGATCCACATGGCTTTCTGCGGCAAAATTCACAATCGCATCCGGCTGATAACGCGCCAGCAGATAATCCACCAAACTTTGATCGCCCAGCGACCCTAATACAAACTGGTGCAGGGGATTATTATTCACCTGCGCCAGCGTGTCCAAATTTCCGGCATAGGTTAAGGCATCCAAATTGATAATGGTTACATCGCCTTTCGCCATCATCTGATGCACAAAGTTACCGCCAATAAAACCTGCGCCGCCAGTCACTAAAATCGTTTGATACCGTTTCATTCTGCTCCTTTTTTGCGGGTTTCGATGCCTTTCGAGGGGTTATAGCCCAAGATTGCGGCACTCATAAAAATAATAAATGCGACTAAAGTGTAAACAAATGCGGTTTGGTTAAATTGCCCGTATAACGCAAAACGGATCAATTCAACTGCTTGTGAAAAAGGATTATACAACGCTAACGTGTGCAGTAACATACTGGATTCTTGAATTTTCCATAACGGGTAAAGGGCGGTGGACATAAAGAACATCGGGAATATCACGAAATTCATCACCCCCGCAAAGTTTTCCAGTTGTTTAATAAACGAGGACAATAATAACCCCAATGCGCCCAACATTAAACCCACCAATATCAAGGCTGGCAATACCCACAGATAACCTTGCCAAGGCGGGCGAATATCGTAGCCCCAAGCAATCGCCAAGAACACATAGACCTGCAACACAGACACAGCCACGCCGGCGATGAGTTTTGACATCAGCAAAAACCAGCGCGGCAACGGACACACCATCAATATCCGCATACTGCCCATTTCACGGTCATACACCATCGACAACGAGCTTTGCATACCGTTAAAAAGCTGGATCATGCCCACCAAACCGGGAGTGATATACACTTCATATAAAATATAAGTTTCATACGGCGGCGTAATGGCAATACCTAACGCAGCCCTGAAACCAGCCGCAAACACAAACAACCAAATCAACGGCCTGACGAGTGCGGAGATAAAGCGTTCGCGCTGCTTAATAAAACGCCACAGTTCACGCCCGATAATACCCCACATAGCCCGCCAGCAGTGTAAAAAACTCATACTCGCGCCCCATTTTGCGTTAAAGCCGCAAAGGCAGCGTGGAGCGTGGTCGTCGTGGTTTGGGTTAATACTTCCGGCAACGACCCTTGCGCTTTGATTTGTCCTTTATGTAAGATCAACAGACGATCTGCTGGGTAAACCTCATCAAAGGTATGCGTCGCCCACAACACCGCCATTTGCTGCTGCTTGACCAATTCATGCACATGCTCAACAATCACTTGCCGACTCGGCACATCCAAGCCCACGGTTGGCTCATCCAACAATAACAGCGTCGGTTTATGCAATAGCGCCCGCGCAATTTCCACCCGCCGCCGATGCCCGCCATTCAACTGCCGCACCGCTTCAGATCGACGTTCATACATCCCAAAACGTTCCAATTCTTCTTGAATACGAAGCTTTGCCAATCGCCCACCCATACCATGCAAGGCCGCGTGATAACGTAGGTTTTGTTGCACCGTCAAATCCATATCCAAGGTCGGCTGCTGGAACACCACGCCTAATCGGCTCAACGCTTGCAATGATTGCTTTTTAATATTAAAGCCACATAACTGAATGCTCCCCGAACGGGTGTCGTACAAACGGGTAATCAAGGCGAATAAGGTACTTTTACCCGCCCCGTTTGGGCCTAATAAAATTGTACAATCGCCGGCATTAACCGTAAAACTTAATCCATCCAAGGCCTTTTTGCCGCTGTAAGCAAAGCTGACATCAGCAACCGCTAACGCAGCCGTCATGGATATACCGCTTTTGCCACGCATTGCCCGAAACCATTGCCTAGATTAATTATACGAAAATTAACCGCTTTCATAGCGTGATCAGTTGCTTTAAAAAAACGCAAAATATCCTCTAATATAGGGACGAGGTAAGTAATGGGTTGCATAGCATATTTCCTTAAGGCACAGTTATTTTTAGTTGATTATACCAGCCGCATAAAAAAACCGCCCCCCAGTTTCCCGAGGGCGGTTTTTGAAAAAATGTAACACGAGCGATGCCCTTTCTTGCTTCCGCGGATTCTCCCGCAGTGATTACTTCATGAGCGCGTTAATTTGTTGCTCACTGAGCCCCGTTTTTTCCGCAATTGTTGGCGCACCTGGCAAACCGATAAGCTTTCGAGCAATAGCCATTTTTTCAGCGAGCATGACACTGTACTAATAAAAAGTGCTATTACAATCAAATAATTTTTCATTTAAAACCTCCACGCCCTGTAAATTTAAAATACTTAGATTCAACTAATAAGTGCAGCGTAGCGGTGTCATTGTTCAGAGAATTGAAAGGGGTTAGCTGATATAGTTCAGGGCTTTTTCAATCCGACCAAAGATGAGGAAACTTATGAAAGGCGATAAACAGCTAACCGAGATACAAAGATACCAGATCGGGGCATTAAAGAAAGCAGAAATGCTGCAAAAAGACATAGCAGTGATCATAGGCGTGTCGGCCTCGGCACTGAGCAGAGAGCCTAGCCGCAATACGAGAAGCCGTGGGCATCGACCTAAGCAGGCTAATATTAAGGCACTCACCCGCAGAAAAATGCTGTCAAAGCCATAAAAATGACACCGGCAGTTTGTGCCTTGATAGCAGAAAAAGTTAGCCTGGATTTCAGCCCTGAACAAGTTTCGGGCTGGCTGCTTACAGAGCGGGACATTAAAATCAGTCATGAGCGGATATACCAACATGTATGGACGGACAAGCACCAAGGCGGCGAGCTATATAAGCACCTCCGCCACAGTAGCAAGAAGCGTAAAAAGCAATACGGATCAAAAGACAAGCGTGGACAAATCAGAAACCGTATCAGCATTGAAGAACGGCCTGAGATTGTCGGGCACTTGTGACCTTTAGGTTAAAAAACGCGGATTGGGGATTGGGGAAATAGACACCGTGATTGGTAAGAATCATCAAGGCGCATTGGTGACCATAGTAGATCGGGTGTCCAAATTCACCTTGATCAAGAAAGTTGACAGCAAGCATGCGGAAGTGGTCACACAGGCGACGGTGACGCTATTGAAGCCCTATCTGGACAAGGTGCTGGCCATTACGCCGATAACGGCAAGGAGTTCGCAGGTCACGAGAGCATCGCGGAACAACTCAATGCGGCGGTATCATGCCTAAACCATTTTCACTCGTGGGAACGAGGGTTGAACGAAAACACCAACGGCTTGATCAGGCAATACTTTACCAAAGGTAGTAGTTTTGAGCATATAACCGAAAATCAAATTGAAGATGTCATGCAAAAACTTAAGGATATGGTTAAAAACAAAAACTTCGAGGCTGTCAATAAGATTGTGTAAGTACCTATTTATAACTACCCTGACTGGGTAACGAAATGATAGGAACTAAAATGGACATATCAAACATCAAAGCCTTGGCATCAGAGCTAAGCAAGCAGATCAAAACCGAGCAAGACCTGAACGACTTGATGCGGCATTTGCTCAAAACAGCCATAGAAACCACCTTGTGCACCGAGTTAAGCGAACACCTGGGCTACCAGAAACACGAACCCAGGCCACAAGGCAATGCCCGCAATGGCTACACTCCCAAGACCTTAAAAAGCCACTATGGCGAAGTCGACATAGCTACCCCGCGTGACCGTGAAGGCAGCTTTGAACCCCAATTCGTCAAGAAACAGCAAAACCGCCTGACCCAAATGGATGACCAAATCCTAAGCTTGTACGCCAAAGGCATGACCACGCGGGAAATCGCCGACACCTTTAAGGAACTGTATGATGCCGATGTCTCACCGGCACTGATTTCCAAAGTCACGGACAGCGTCAAAGAGCGCGTGGTCGAATGGCAGAACCGACCGCTGGATGCAATCTATCCTATTGTGTATTTGGACTGCATTGTGGTTAAAGTGCGCCAGGACAATAGCGTCATCAACAAGGCCATCTTCTTGGCATTGGGCATCAATCTGGAAGGGCATAAGGAATTGCTGGGCATGTGGGTGGCCGAGAACGAAGGTGCCAAGTTTTACCCATAGGGCATAAATGGTTGGGTGTGCTGACCGAGCTACAGAACCAGGGCGTGCAGGACATCCTGATTGCTTGCGTGGACGGTTTGAAAGGCTTTCCGGACGCTATCAACAGCGTCTACCCACAAACCCAAATCCAGCTCTGCATCGTGCATCTGGTGCGTAACTCGCTCAAGTACGTCGCCTGGAAAGACTATAAGGCCGTGACCGCCGGCTTGAAGGCGGTATACCAGGCAGCAACCGAAGAATTGGGCGTGCAGGCCTTGGATCAGTTTGCCGAACAATGGGACGGGCAATACCCACAAATCAGCAAATCGTGGCGTAGCCATTGGCACAACCTCAACACGTTCTTTGCCTATCCTGCCGACATCCGCAAGGCCATCTACACCACCAATGCGATAGAGCCGCTAAACAGCGTTATCCGCCATGCCATTAAAAAACGCAAGGTGTTCCCTACCGACGACTCCGTGCGGAAGGTGATTTATTTGGCAGTACAGGCAGCCTCCAAGAAGTGGACGATGCCGATACAAAACTGGCGTAATAACCTAAAGGTCACAAGTGCCATGAGCCGGTTTATGATTACCTTTGAAGATCGTCTTCAGGGATATATTTGAGGCGGGTACTTACACAGAGTTATGGACAGCCTCCTTTTTTTAGCTTCTGTGTATCCAAATAGCATCACTGTTTACCTCTGGTGCAATACGCTATCACTATTGCACCCTACGAAATATACGAATGCGCCATATGCCCTATGTATTGGTTCAGCGTGACTTGGACTTGGCCCTCTTATAAACTTAGGAGAAGTTGGAGTCAAAATGTCAAAGAAAAACAAGTCATGGTCGTCAGAAGAAAAGCTGTCGATTTTGAGGGAAAACTTGG
>JABFRM010000032.1 GCA_013141155.1 Methylococcaceae bacterium
AGACCCGTACCGGTGAAGAAACGATGATTGGAAGCGAGTATCTTAAATGGGGCAAACGTCAAATAATTCTCGGAGCGATAAGCGACACCGAGCACGGCCCGTTCTGGACGTGGCGGGTTAAGATTGCGAAAATAATAATGTGTGCGATCCGTACTGGGATTTCCTCCCAACAGGGAAAGGGCATCGCCAGCCATATTGAATTCAACTTCCTCGTAGAGACCATTACCTCCAAGATACAGCAAACAACCACCAGTACCTAAGTATGCCTCAAGTTGATTTCTCATGCCTAGAGTCCAGTATTCTGGGTGTGTATTAAGAATGAACGCTTTGTATGTAGAAAAACTGGGAATTCCATTGTGAAAGTCTTGATCCGAATAAACATCAACCCGATAGCCTGCATCCTCCATAAGACCCAATATCCATAGCTCTGCACGCGTCAGATGGTTGAGGCCGCTGCCCACTGGTGAAGCCGAGGGGTTCGGACGCGCGAAGCTCAGTGTGGCCGCGGGCGGATTAGTGTACTTGGATTTTCCTCCCCAATCATTGTAAGCATTCCAAGTATTGGTGTTTGCGAGGACGGCAAAGTCGCCACGGGAAGACGCTGTTGGCTTGACGACGAAGACGATGTAATGGTCGCCGCCAAGGGTGTCAGTACAGTGCGCTGCATAAAGCCCAGATTTCCAATCTGACGGGATTTGCAATGTAAGCGTGGTGTTCCAGCCGCATCCGTTTTGCCATGGATACGAAGCTGTAACTTGAATGGAGGGGCCAACGGTCGTCGGGCTGCCCATCGGAATGCCTATGCTACCGTCCGATTGTAGCTTAAGGCGAAGGAACTGAATGGTGCAGCCATTTGGTGCATGGATCTTCAATTCAATTAACTCTCCAGGCATCCGTGATTGTGGCACACTGTAGCCCTCGAGTGTACCGGTAGCATCGCCTCCCGTTATCCAGCCCGTCTTAATTATTTGACCTGAGCCAGTTGCCCAGTTCGCTGTACCGTTCTGTGCAAGGTCACGGTAATATAGAAGATCGCCATTCGGCGTTACGGCGTAAATGATTCCACTTCCACTCGAGAATACGTTCAGGAAGCCACCCCATCCGCTAGCAATCTTCTGCCCTAAGCCATTACTCCAGTTCCATGAGCCGTTCTGCGCAAGGTCGCGGTAATAGAATACGTCACCATTCTGCGCTATGGCATAAATGATGCCATTCCCACCCGAGAAAACGCGCAGGAAACCATCCCAACCATTTCCAATCTGTTGGCCTACGGCGCTAAAAGCCCAATTTGCAGTACCGTCTTGCGCCTGGTCTTTGAAATACAGGAGATCGCCATTGGATTGAATAGCATAAATGATGCCACCCCCACCCGAGAAAACGTGCCGGAAATCGCCCCATCCGCTGGCAATCTTCTGTCCCGAGCCGCTGCCCCAGTTCCATGAGCCGTTCTGCGCTAGGTCGCGGTAATAAAATAGGTCGCCATTCTGCGCTATGGCATAAATCACACCATTCCCCCCCGAGAAAACGCGCAGGAAACCATCCCAACCATTTCCAATCTGTTGGCCTACGCCGCTATATGCCCAATTCGCAGTGCCATCTAAGGCTTGATCTTTAAAATATAAGAGATCTCCATTGGACTTGATTGCGTAAATGATGCCATTAACATCACTGGTGATGAATTTAAAGTACATAGCTTCATCAGTGGTAAACAGTGTTGCGATCCCCCCTTGATAAAGCAAAGCGCCCCCTGAAAGTAAAGCGGTTGCCTTTACAAATTTTCTTCTGGTAGTCATGTGATTCTCTGTTTAGATAAAAGTTAATTAAGCGTTACTCAAAAATACTATGCAATATCAGTCGCTATAAAATAGCTAAACCTACAAATATTGATTGCTTAGTAATGAGCATGAAATAACGTACATTTCGTTTTCTCGCGATTTTCCAGCAAAGTTGACACTGCTTACTTGTGATGCTAAATCTAAAATCACTTACTAAAATTAAACGGCTACCGACTAAAAATATTGAGTCTTGGATAAGTGTAACGATATTTAACTTGGATGTATGTGAACTACTTCACACTTTGGTAAAAAATATTCCAGTATAGTGGGCTTGAAATCAGGATAACTGTTGACCAATCAGTTTTTAATGGTTATCAATCAAATAACCGCGCCCATCCAGATTAAGTTCATTTAAGGTGATCGGTAAACGGCTAACGCTAGAGATCAGTGAGCCATCTGGATACAACAACAGTTTACGATAGCCGGGGGCGGTTTTATCAATACTGAAATTGCGGCTGTTAGGGGTAAACTGAAAACAGGTTGAGGGGGCACTCAATATTTGCAGGTGTTGTATTTGTTGCGTTAATTCCTGATGGATATGCCCAGTGATGATGACTTTTGCTTGATGGTAATTTTGTAGTATCGTTAAAAAATCAACACTATTGCCGATGAGCATAGTATCCATCCACATGCTGTTGGTGGGGACGCAATGATGGTGCATTGCAATTAATGCATGGTGTTGGGGGTAATCTTCCAGTGCTTGTTTGAGTAGCGTTAATTCACTCGCCGCAAGGTAACCACCTGGTTCGTCGGGGATTTGGCTGTTTAAGCAAATGATTTGCCAGTGCTCGAATAAATGTTGTTTGGCGCAACTGCTGTTGTTGACATTTAACAGCGTTTGCATGAGTTCAAAGTCGTCATGATTGCCCGGCAAACACAGCACTGGCACGGAGATTTTGGCGAGATGCTGTTGCAGGCGTTGATAACTGCCAGGGCAGGGGTCTTGCGCCAAATCACCGGAGAGAATAATGAGGTCAACTTGTTGATTATCTGCTAAAGCCTGCCCTAAGACCTGTACAAAATAGTATTCGGTATCAATACCGAGCATTTTTTGACCGGCTTCGGCCAGAAAATGCGTATCGGTGAGTTGTAATACTGTTAATGGCGAGCCAGCAGGGGGCATAATCAACCTATTGTTTTGACCAAAATTTTGGAGTTTCGTTGGGGATTATAACGGCTTTTTAAGGTTGCAGGTGCCTTGGCAAAGTCTGCGGTGATAAAACCACGTTCCAAAAACCAGTGTTCTGTCTGCGTCGTTAATACGAAGACCGTCATTAATTGTTGCGTTTTTGCCCGCTTAGTCACGTATTCCAGTAAGCGGTTGCCGCGAGCGCCTTTTTGATAGTTCGGGTGTACCGCCATGCAGGCAATTACTCCTGCGGCGGCATTTGGCAGGACATGTAACGCTGTACAAGCGATGATCATGCCGTCCCGTTCAATTATAATATAATCAGTTATTTCCATTTCCAATTTCTCCCGGTCCCGTTTGACCAGTATGCCTTGTTGCTCTAGCGGTGTTATAAGTTCCAGAATGCCCGCAATATCTTTTAAGGTCGCCGGTCGAATGGATTCAAACGGGTCTGAGCTGATGAGCGTGCCGATGCCGTCGCGGCTAAATAATTCTAATAGTAACGCGCCATCATGATGGCGATTAATTAAATGCACCCGTTCAATGCCGGCTTTGCAGCCGGTAATGGCAGCCAGCAACGGACGGCGGATGGCATGGGCAAGCGTGGTGTGTTGCGCCAGAAAGCTAATCGCTTCCTGCGTGGTCATTTGTGCGACGCTGCGATTGTGCAATGGATCACAACAATCCTGTTCTGTCAGTAAAATCAGTTTTTCAGCATGTAAAGCAATTGCCACTTCTGTCGCCACTTGTTCGGCGGACAGGTTAAACACCTCGCCACTCGGGGAATAGCCAATGGGAGATATTAACACCACATTGTGTTGACTCAGTTGCTGATGGATGGCATCGCTGTCAATGCCGCGCACCACGCCGGTATGCAAGTAATCAACGCCGTCAATGACACCAAGCGGTTTGGCGGTGACAAAGTTTCCTGAAATTACGCGAATTTTTGCCCCTGCCATTGGAGAATTGGCCAAACCTAATGATAAGCGTGCTTCAATCTCAACCCGCACTAGCCCCGCGGCTTCTTTCACGCATTCCAAGGCTTGTGCGTCGGTAACGCGCAGATTTTGATGGAAGCGGGGTTCAAGGTTAAGTTGTTGCAAGCGTTCATCAATTTGCGGGCGTATGCCATGCACCAGCACCAACCGAATACCTAAGCTGTTCAACAGCGCGAAATCATGTACATGGTGGGCGAAATCTGTGCTTAACAGGGCTTCCCCTTCAAACGAAATCACAAACGTGCGTTTGCGGTGCGCGTGGATGTAGGGCGAAGAGTTTCTAAACCAGTTGACGAAAGCTTGTTGTGTTTGCGGAGTATCTATGGGTTTTGGCTGCATAGGAATTGGGCGGGAAGTTATGTGGGTAGGCTTTTTGCCCACCGTTTTTAAAAAATATACTTATATTAGAAGGCTATGAAAAAAAGCATTGCCCATCCTGGTTAGGGTCTTAAATGATGCAACAGTTTGCTTCTTTCGATAAAGTGGTAACTGAATAAAGAAATAAGATAGATGCCCAAAGTCAGTGATAACAAAAAAACCACCTCAACAGCAGTGGTAAACCGTTGCGGCATAAAATTATTTACGCCAAATATAACAACAGTATGGGCGAGATAAATAGAATATGACATATCCCCCAGCGTTAGTAAACTATTACAAAACCAATGCTGCCAGTTGACCAATCGTTCAAGCCAGAGGCTCACCATTACTAACAGTAAGGCGTAGGTATTGATGTGATCTTGACTCGCCCAATTAAGCGCAATAAACAACAGTAATGAAGCAATCGCTGCCATACTCAAAAATTTTCGGCCCACTGGCTGTTGCGCTTTACTATACAAATATCCTAATAGGATGCCGAGAGAGAATTCATTCAGTTTGCTGCTGGTGCAAATGGACGCTAAAAACCAATCTTTTGACCAGATTATGGGCATTAACACTAGAATAATTGCGGTTACTGCAAATGGACACCGCTTAAATAACACAATATTCAAGGCGAGCATGCTATAGAAAAACATTTCAAAATTTAGCGTCCACCCCACCGTCAATAATGGAAACACACCCAATCCGGTCGGGTTTTTATGTGGAATAAACAGTAGGGACTGCAACAGTGAGTTATACGTCCAGATGTAGTCAATAGTATGCTTACAAAAATGCGCAACTATAATAGCTAGACCCGTATAAAACCAATAGACAGGGACAATTCGCTGAATTCTGGATAAAAAAATGCCTTAGGGGGGCGAGGTTTCAGCATCATTGAATAATACATAATGAAACCACTAATGATAAAAAAAACATCCACTCCCATGCCGCCATAGTTTACAAAAAAAGCACCGACTGACGATTGATAATGGAAATGATGCACCATCTGCATGTAGTGGTGATACACGACCAACCAGGCAGAGAGACCCCGCAATGCTTGTAGTGATTTAACGGTCGGCATGTTAAGAAAGCCCTGAATAAGACCAAGTTATGGCTATGGCTAGAAATTAAAAGCTTTGCCTTAAGCAAAGTGATCACGTTATCATGGATCGAGAGATATTTTTCATTCGATATGATTAAATCTTAAAAATGGTTGGCTTATTCGGCCATTCAGTAGCGAAATTTATTTATTGTCTATTGAATCCGTGTAGCGACATTCCGGATAACGCTGTTTGTTTATCAAAAAATTAAGTTATTAATCGCAGGACTAATGTTAATGAATACCGTTAAAAGATTATTACCGTCTACACTGTTATTTTTACCCGTCAGACCTATCATAATGTTTCTGCTGATGAGTGGCTTGCTCAGTGGTTGCCAACATTTCCCCTCGCTGTTTCCTGATGACGCTAAGGTGCTTAATCCTTCGGTCAGTGAACAAGTGTCCGTCGTCGATAAACATGAGTTTACGCTTGCCAGGGATCAAGCGCTGTTTGGTTCGCTGGCGACAATTACCGTAAAGGACAATGATACGTTGCCGGATATTGCACGGCATTTCGGTCTGGGGTATAACGACATTAGTATGGCAAATCCAAGTATTGCCGCTTGGACGCCGACGCCGGGTAGTCAGGTGCTTTTGCCGTTACAGTTTATTTTACCGGACTCGCCGCGTAAGGGCATTACGCTCAATTTGGCGAATATGCGATTGTTTTATTATCCAAAACAAACGCCGGATAAGGTATTCACCTATCCCGTTGGGATTGGGCGTGATGGTTGGAATACGCCTACTGGGTTGCTGAAAATTATTTCTAAAACCGCCAATCCCAGTTGGAATGTACCAGAGTCTATTCAACGCGAACATGCCAGAAAAGGTGACGCATTACCTGCGGTGGTACGCGCAGGCCCTAATAACCCTTTGGGAAATTATGCGATGCGTTTAACGGTGTCGCATTATTTGATTCATGGCACCAACAAACCTTATGGCATTGGTATGCAGGTTAGTCATGGCTGTGTACAGCTTTATCCAGAGAATATTGAAACATTATTTGAAAAAATCACCATCGGTACGCCAGTACAGATTGTACATCAACCCTATCTAACCGCTTGGCATGAGGGTATGTTGTATCTTGAAGCCAACAAGCCGTTACAGAACCATAAGCAGTCGAAAATGCAATTAATGAAACAATTGCGGCAGTTGAGTTCTAAAAAACACGCAACGATCGACTGGAAAAAAGTTGAACGGGTGCTTGATCGGGCTGATGGCGTTCCCACGCCTATTTTGGAAAACAGCCCAGACATTGCTGAGATCACCAGAAATGCGTTGCCGTTAAAGCACCCTGATTACTTTAATCATCAACCGGTTATTGAAGCCATCAAAGCCGACGACTGGGCAATTAGGGTTGCTGATTTTAAGGATGAAACCAAAGCGCAGCAATTGGTGACAATGTTAAACCATCAAGGGCCTATCATACCCGCACGTAAGGTGGCAAAAGATCACGCATTTCAGGTGATCGCGGGGCCTTTTAAAAACAAAACCGAGGTTTTGGCCGTCGCGAAACGAATTCGTATGGATTTTGAACTTAAGGCTGAACCTTTAAAACCGGGACAAATTTTGGTGAATTAAGTGGCTATGCTGCAAAAATTACCTCTAAGGCTCTACAATACCGCCCAAATCAGGGCGTTGGAGCAATGTGTCATTATGGACGGCATAGCTGGCTTTGAGTTAATGACGCGCGCGGGGGCGGCGGCTTATGAGGTTCTTCGGCAACGATGGCCGCAAGCACAAGCGTTTGCGGTTTTTTGTGGGGTCGGCAATAACGCCGGAGATGGTTATATTATTGCGCGGTTGTTACTGGCCGCAGGCTTTGCGGTGCGTGTTTATGCAGTGGCTGAAGTCTCAGCGTTAAAGTCGGATGCCTTGCTGGCTTATCAAACGTATGCCAGCGTACAAGGGCAGGTGCAAGCCTATGTCGCCGCTGAAAGCATTGTTGCGGACGTCATAGTTGATGCTTTACTTGGTACTGGTTTGTCTCGTTGCGTCACTGGACTGTATGCCGATGCTATCCAGGCTATCAATGACAGTGGTAAGCCAGTATTGGCAGTTGATGTCCCTTCAGGAATCAATGCTGATACGGGGGCGTTAATGGGAAAAGCAGTGCGCGCCGATGTTACGGTGACTTTTATTGGCTTTAAAAAAGGTTTGTTTACGGGAGATGCGCCTGAGTATTGTGGTAATCTTTCAATGGCAGAATTAGGTGTGCCAGCAACCTATTATGCACGCGTAACCAATGTTGTAACGCGCATCGCGCATAAACCACTTTTTAAACGGCATTGTTGTGCACATAAAGGTTCAAACGGACATGTCTTAATTATCGGCGGTGCCTGCGGTTTTTCGGGCGCTATTTTGCTTGCAGGGCAGGCAGCTTTGCGGGTTGGTAGCGGTTTGGTGAGTCTGGCAACGCGTCCTGAACATGCTGGGTTTATTAATTTGACAGTGCCTGAGTTAATGAGCCATGCCGTGCAAACGGCTGAGCAATTGCCGGAATTACTGGCTAAAGCCAGCGTTGTGGTGATAGGCCCTGGGTTGGGTCAAACGGATTGGTCTGTTGGGCTATTAAATAAGGCGTTAGGCATATCAAAACCGCTGATTATTGATGCTGATGCTTTAAATTTGCTGGCAAAAAGCAATATTATGTTTGGCCATCATCCTAACTGGATATTGACCCCACACCCTGGGGAGGCCGCGCGTTTGCTAAATATATCCACTTTGGATGTGCAACAGGATCGCTTTGCCGCCGTTACTGCACTACAGGCGCACTTTGGTGGGATAGTGGTTTTGAAAGGGGCAGGGTCTTTAATTGCTGATGCCCAAGGTATTACTCTCTCAAATACTGGTAATCCTGGAATGGCGAGTGGCGGTATGGGGGATGTGTTGACGGGCGTGATTGCAGGCTTATGCGCGCAAGGGTTAAATTTAGCGGAAGCCGTGCAGCAGGGGGTTTATATTCATGGTGCGGCGGCTGATAATGCCACGCATGTCGCGGGTGAACGGGGCTTAGTGGCAAGTGACCTGATGCCTTATTTACGCCAATGGGTTAATTAATGACTGTTTTCCTGCAAGACCAAGAAGCAACCGAGCAATTTGGCGCGCACTTATGGGCAGCATTACCCAGAAAATGCGTTATTTTTTTGCAGGGTGAGTTAGGGATGGGTAAAACTACGTTGGTACGCGGTTTTTTGCGGGCAGCAGGGTATAGCGGCACCGTTAAAAGCCCTACCTATACCTTGGTCGAAGAATACACACTAGGCACATGCCAAGTGGTGCATTTTGATTTATACCGTTTAGTTGATCCAGAAGAATTGGAAGACTTGGGCATTCGCGATTATTTCGAGCAAGAGAGTATCTGTTTTATTGAATGGCCAGAGCAAGGAGGGAGCTTATTGCCGACGCCTGATTTGGTATTACAATTTCAGGCAGAGCAGGCAGGACGTGACTTGACGGTGAATGTCTTGAATAACCGCTTAAAAATTTAAGTTAGTAGCGTGATAAAACAAATAGATATTGATATACTTTAAAGTGGAATATAGTTCTTGAGGGTATTGAAATGCGAAATGTATGGTTGCTTTTAGCTTTTATCGGGTTACAGGGTTTTGCAGGCTGGGTTGGTGCAGAGGCTTTAGCCGTTAATTCATTGCGTTATTGGACACAACCTACGACGGCGCGACTAGTTTTAGACACGACATCGGCACCGGAGCAGAATATTCAATTGCTGCATAATCCGCCGCGTCTGGTTATTAAGCTTAAAAAAGCAAGTTTAGCGCATGATTTGGGGCAACCGTCTGGCGCAAATGCGTTTTTTGCAAAATTTAATACGGT
Source organism: Methylococcaceae bacterium (assembly GCA_013141155.1). GTDB lineage: Bacteria > Pseudomonadota > Gammaproteobacteria > Methylococcales > Methylomonadaceae > SXIZ01. The sequence goes on from JABFRM010000032.1 coordinate 9,253, forward strand.
GTTAAAATCGAATGATAATTTAACGATTATCGTAGCGTTAAAGAAGCCTGTTTCGTTCAAAAGTCTGACCTTAAAACCCAGTGGCGGCTATGGTCATCGTTTGGTTATTGATGTAGCCCTTAACGATGCCGCTGTGTTTGTTAGCAATGCCTCCGCAATGATGGACACGACGAAAATGTCCGGGCTTCAGGCGTCTTTAAATGACATAAACAATGCCAGGCGGGCTAAATCAAAGTTAACGCTTTCTGCAAATGCGTTGGAAGTGACGAAAAAATTTGATAAACCGGCAATGGCAGTAGCCAGTAATCAATTAATGGTAGGTAACAGAAGCGCTTTTAGATATTTAGCGGCACCCCCCGCCAAAGAAATTATTATTGCGATTGATGCTGGGCATGGGGGTAAAGATCCGGGGTCTCATGGTGCAGCGGGAACTCAAGAAAAGCGGGTGGTATTTGAAATCGCTAAAAAACTGGAAAGATTAATCGCTGCGCAGCCAGGCATGACCCCCGTTATGGTGCGTAAAGGCGATCAGTTTATAAAGCTTAGACAGCGTATGAGCATTGCACGAGCAGCGAAAGCGGATTTATTTGTTTCCATCCATGCCGATGCTTTCAAAAACTCAAATGTTAAAGGTGCGTCAGTCTTTACCTTATCTAACCGTGGCGCTACCAGTGAAGCTGCGCGTTGGTTAGCCAATAATGAGAATGCGGCTGATTTTGTGGGCGGTGTTAATTTGGGGGGTAAGGACGATATACTGGCCTCAGTATTAATGGATTTGTCGCAAACCGCTACCACTGAAGCCAGTGGTAATATTGCCAAGAAAATTTTAGCTAACTTTAAAGGCATTAATCCTTTACATAAATCAGCCGTGCAAAAAGCGGGTTTTATGGTGTTGAAGTCACCGGATATACCCTCTATTTTGGTTGAAACAGCATTTATTTCCAATCCTGAAGAAGAGTTAAAATTACGCAGCGACGGGCATCAAGCTAAAATAGCCAGAGCCATTTTTAACGGTATTGTTGGTTATTTTAAACAATATGCGCCGATTTCTGTACCTGCCACCCGTATGGCTGAAGTATCACAGCGTGACAATGTTTAAGGCGTTAAAACAGCATCATACGTTGTGTGTTATTGGCATTATGTCGATTATTGCCATTGAAGCTTATTGATACTGCGCATTATAGCTGCCGAGTGTAATTGTTAATTGCCATGGATGGTAAACGCATACGGCTCTATCTTTGGTATCTTGATGGTGGGCTTGGAAGATGTCATTACGCTGTTCGACAAAGTATCCTTAACCGCCCACCTTATTTCATCTTTTTAATTATGCGCAAAAAAATAATTCCGCTTTTAATGCTCGCTGTTTTTCAGGTGGGATGTGACGAACGCTACGTTTATCAAGATCCTGCACCCGTGTATCGGCGTCCTCACACCACCGTCACCCAAAAAGCCCCGCCAGTGGCAGAAACCTATAAATACCCTGATGAACCAATTGCGCAGTCGCCCAATGTTATAAAAGAAGAGGCAATAATTGCTGATTCAGTACCAGTTGAATCTTCAGAATCAGTAACGCCGGATGCTTCGTCCGTGCCTCGTGAATCTTCTGTACCTATTGATGCCTCCGTTCCGCCAGCCGCTGAACCCACAATACCTGCCATGC
>JABFRM010000353.1 GCA_013141155.1 Methylococcaceae bacterium
AATGTACTTCGTTGACCCTTGTCGATTCGTAACTTGGCGGAGAAGCAGGGATTCGAACCCTGGGAGGGGATAAACCCTCAACGGTTTTCAAGACCGCCGCTTTCGGCCGCTCAGCCACCTCTCCATCATTTGAGTATGATACCCGAATTCTTTGCAAAAAACTAACTTTAATTTAAATAAAAACCTGACCGATAAGCTGTTAGCAATTAGCTTGGCTAAGAAGAAAAAATTAATCTAGCTCAAACTCAGCGGCACTCAGCCGTAATTCGGAGATAATTTTAACCGCAATCTTTTTTTCCTGCGCATCAAAATTGCCATCTGCCGAAGCAATCGCAATAATCATGCGCACCAGTAGACGCGATGCCGCTTCGTTGGATTTCATTTTACCCAGGGCTTCATAGGCTTTGGCTTCGCCGATGTCTTTATCAAATTCAAGTTGCCCGACGAAATCCTGAAAAGCTTTAATCACATCACTGGTGGTAAAAACCGACAATGCGTCATTACTTTCAATAAATTTAATCATTTTTTGCTTTTCTTCGGTACTGATGCTGCCATCAGCCATTGCGATTAAAGCAGATCCTGCCATCGCCGCATTTAAAAAATCTTTGTTTTTAAATTTTAAGGCTTCGGTTTTTAATTCATTGGCCTTGGTTTTTAGTTGACTTAGAAAACTTTCAAAACTCATTTTTTGCTCCTGATGGTTAATGCGAATAATTGCAGATTTAAAGGGATAATTCCGTGTAATTGGTTAATTCAATGGACTTGTTGATACCATAACATATTTGCCGATCAATAATATCTTTCGCCCATTTTTTATGCGTTGCGACTTCGCACATGCTGTTGTGCATTTTAAACACCGCAGGCGATGCAACATCCAGCAATTTGAGCGCCATATCCACTGCTTCAGATTCAACCCGATAAGCCGCTTCGATTAAGGGCACTTGCTCGGGGTGAATAGCCGTTTTGCCGGTTAAACCGTGCGCCAAATCCAGGCGCAGCTCTTTTTGCAAGGTTAACTGATCATCAAAATGCTCAAAAACGGGCGCGGATAACGCAAAGCCATCCGGTTTAAACACATTCACCAACTGCGCAATAATATGCCCTAACGGCGTATCGTAAAGTGTTAAGCCCTTTAAGCGCCGAATGCCTAAAAGATTCATCAAATCATTACCGCCAATCCTTAACATGAGAATACGTTTGAAAATATCTGCTTGCAATAGTGCTTGCCGCAGCTCCTGCATGGCACTGGCATCAAAAACCGCTTTGGTTTCTAGGGTCGGCATAATTTTAAAGGCTGTACCGTGCAGTTGATCGAAATACGCATGAAAAACGTCAGCATTAAATTTAGGCAACACAAAGCCGTCGATTTTTTCGATATGCGGCAAATCCAGTAACCGCGCCAAGACTTCAGGATTACGGGCGCGAATAAACCGATAGCGCTGTACAGTAGGTCTGAAGCCTTGTAGGCATAGCCCCAAATGCCGCAAGCTACTATCGACATCGCCATGCGCTACTGCATCTTCGGTGCAAAAAATGACTGACCTTAATGCCGATAATTTCTCGCCATTGGCTATTTCCATTAAATCGCGGCGATGCGCAGGCATATAGAGCGGGGAGCCTATACACCAAGGCGAAAAGAACCTATCTGTAGCAGGAATTGGTTTGCTCATGATGCAATCTCTTTGATTAAGGCGACGGCTTGATAGGGGCAATCCGGCATTATTGCTACCGGAATGGCTTTAGAAGCAGCCAACCAGCGTAAATGCTGCGTGGCTGCTTCGGCTTTTGTTTTTAACAGTAACACTCTGGCATCGCGGCGCAGTAACACCCTTGTCGCTTCACCAATGCCGGGCTTTATGTAATTCGGATGCGTAACCGCATAACGTTCAGCTATCTCGCGCAAAAATTGTTGCGAAATGTTCCGCAATTCCGCACGATCAAGTCGAAAGTCTGTTTCGCGCGGCGCAGAGTGCGTATTTTTCCAAAGCATATCAATTTGTTTCAGCATAATCTCGATAAAATAAGGTGATAAATCATGCGCTTTAAATTGCTCATAATAAACACAGCCATGAAAATCGCTAGCAGTGGCGTGGAGGTCGTACACGGAACGACTCACCAATCCTGAAATCGTTGCATTTAATAAACAGGAGGGAATCAAATAATCCTCCGTCGTCGCAGCAACGGCGGCACTGCCCGATAAATCACTGATGACATATAGCTCGGGCGGAATGCTAATCGCAAAGCGGGCGGCAAAGGCTTTCAAACTGGCAGTCAACTGCCCAGCAATCACACCTTTACCGGTCCAACCATCGACAAACACCAAGGATTCAGGGGGATGCCGTTGCAGAATATACTGTAAAGCATTGTTATCCAAGCCCATATCCCGAATGATCGAAATGCTGTAATGCTGAACCTCAATTTTAAAATAACGGCTAAGTATCTGCTTTAACAATACCCCCACTGGCGTTCCGGCGCGCAATAACGAAACCAGCGTAATTCCTTGCTGACGGGTCGCGATAATACGCTTAGCCAGCACTAAGCAATGCTGCGCCAAACGTGCTTGATTTAAAGCCATCGCCTGATGAAACAATTGCACATAGGCAGCCTCTGGCGGCATTTCATGGGTGAGCAATTCCGAATAATGTTTCTGACCGGATTGTATCAGCCTTTCTTTCAGCGGCACGGGTGTATCCTGTATGACCATCGGCTTTAACAAAAACTGCACATCGCTCGCTGCATAACTCCCCGAAAAAGGCGTCATACCAAGCCTTTCGCAACAGCTAAAGCACTAAACAACTGGGTATTTTTCGGGATTAAAGCGTAATCGCACAGGGCCATAAAGGCAGCGTCGGTATGACTGTCCCCTGCCCCAAAAGTGAGCATCTCAGGATGCACGCGCCGATACCCTTCCAACAAGTAACGAACCGCTGCCTCCTTATTGATAATACGCGGCAAGATGGCGAGATTATTACCATTCAGATGCCAATAAAGGCTGCCATCAGCTATCCCTGCAAATGGCTTTACAACTGCATTTAACAAGGCTTGTAACGGCGCTTCCTGACCACTGCCATGCTTGATGACACCATACCAAGTGACGTCAAAATCACGCACCAATCTTAATTTAAAGCCTGGGTATTGCTTGGCATAAGCCTCGACCTCCGCCCAAACCGCGACTAATTGTGCCGTATAAGCCGGTAATTCTTGCACTAAGCTATCCACCCATGCTCGATCAACTACGCGCTGTTTATCTAAAATCACCGCACCATGATTTAACACCACTTCTTCCTGAAACGGCAAATGCACGCGTTGAAAAGCCTGAAAATCCCGCGCAGTCACGGGGACAACTTTAAAACCTTTCGCCAGCCAATCCCATAACCATTGTTGTTTACGGGTTGCAAAAGAATTTGCCGAGCCATCCGGTAGATAAGCGCGTACTTGTAAATCAGGGTCATCAGCCCCCAGCGCACATTTGCGCAAAGTTTGAAACAAGGTATCGTCAAGGTCTAAAAAAATGTAACTTTGCATAAGGCTCAGGGGATTCAGACGGGGGATAGTCAATGCCTTCCAGTTGCGCGCTGATGGCTTGCCAGGCGTGCAGTCGCTCAATAATAACCGGACACAACGGGGTTTCGTGGCAAATAATGATTTCGCGATAATCAGCCGGATTTAAATTGTAAATAAAATTAGGAATGTCATCTTGGTAATTGTCTTTAAATTCGCAAACCGAGGCAATATCATTGCCCTGATGAATCGGCGAACGCGTGGTGCTTTGCACCTTCACTTTAAACCCTGCCTGCTGCAACGCCCGTCCCAACATAAAACTCAGCGCATTGCATTCGCCAGTACCCAAAACCAACAGCGGGCGGTTGTCATCGGCTGTCCTAAAAAGCGCACTAACCGCCGTTACTACCTCCTTATCTAAATGAATCGGCGCAGCTATACCTAATCTTCCCGGCCAGGCTAACAAGGCTTTTTTGCAAGCGCCATTGCTGCTGACATTAACCACCCTATTCGCCAAAGCCGCATTTTCATTGTCCTCAAAACGCAATTGCCCTGTCCGTAAATAAATCCAGGCAACCGCCACCCCTGTTTGTGTTTCAAGTGCCAGTCGATCTTCTGCCTGCGCAAAATTAACCAAACTGACGATACACACTTGGCTTAAGTTAAGGTTAATGGCTTGGTAGGCTTTGATCAGGCATAAAAAAGTTTTTCCGGTGCTGATTTCATCATCAATCAACACCAGGGTTTTTGCGCTTAAAAACTGTTCGCGATAGGCAGCGCACACTGGATAATACAGAAAAAAGTCCGTCGCGTGGCTGTGCGCCTCTGTAAACTCCAGCTTTTCTATGCCCGCTAGGTGATAACGGGTGGTTTGCATAAACAATGCTGATGTTAATCCTTCATGACTGGCGGCCTCAAATACGCCATAACCCAGTCCGGTGGCGGTCTCTGCCATGCCAATCCAAAGCGAATTGCTACCCGGTGCATTTTTTAAAACCGCGCGTGCTAAGGCACGATAAGACCAACGCATGATATTGGGCGATACCGGATAATGTTTGCCTAATATTTTACTGACTAAGAGAAATTTTCGTTTACTGCTGATACGTGCTGCAAAACCGAGTAGGCGCTTTAGAGGGATACGTCCGGGAAGCAAATCGAGATGTAAAGTGCCTGTCGCAAGCTTAATGGATAAGGTTTTTGGCATAAGTGTGTAAGCATGTAATGTTAAAACCTGTATAACTAAAACTAATTGCTTCAGCAGCCATAGTCTATGAGCATAGTATGACAGTTTTGTGTCATTTTGTTTGGCAACAGATCACTAAAAAAACCTATGCGGCTTGAATGCACTTTAATTTGTCCGCGTATGAACGATCTTGATCCAATGAGTAAAACATCCCAAAGCTCGCTCCCTTCGACTTGCTTAGGGCAAATAAGATTTTGAATGGCATAACTGATTTTTAAGATTATTGGTGATGGGCAACAAACGAATTCACTTGAATACCTAAACCGTCAAAAGCAACTCCTTCAATGGCGCTATCGTTTATCTAAAAAACGCTATTTTTCAATAGTTACGTCATCACCGGTGACTATTACGCAAATACATCACGCAAAAAAAACCACTATGGAACGGTTAAATATTGACTTTTAGATGGAAACAATTACCCTAAGGCACTTGGAGTGAAAATTTCCTGATGTAAATTAGAAAACCACCCAAAAAACTAATATTAGTCTTAAATAAAAACATAATCAGTGATTTTGTCGTACAACAAAATACTCAGAGGAATACTCATGAACAAACCTGTTAAAAGCTTATTACTGGCGTCAAGCATTGCAGCTTTACTCGCCGCACCCTCTATTTCTACCGCAAATAGTGGTGTTGAAAAACTGTCTCAAGATACGGCTAACTGGGCAACTTGGGGTGGTAACTATGCGGGTACACGTTACAGTGAATTAAACCAAATCACTGCCAGTAACGTTAAAACCTTGCAACCAGCATGGACTTTTTCTACTGGTATTTTACGTGGACATGAAGGCGGCCCCTTAGTTATTGACGATGTGATTTATATTCACACGCCGTTCCCTAATACCGTTTATGCTTTAGATCAAGAAACGAAAGCTGTAATCTGGGAATACACGCCAACTCAAGATGCCGATGTTACGATCCCTGTTATGTGCTGTGATACGGTAAACCGTGGCTTGGCTTATGGCGATGGAAAAATATTTTTACAACAATCTGATACGGTCTTAACTGCACTTGATGCGAAAACCGGTAAAAGAGTTTGGAGCGTGCAAAATGGCGACCCAAAATTAGGTATGACCAACACTAACGCACCTTTAGTTGTCAAAGACAAAGTATTAACCGGTATTTCCGGCGGTGAATTTGGCGTACGGGGCTTTTTAGCTGCTTATGACATCAACACCGGCAAATTGGCTTGGAAAGGTTACAGTGTCGGACCTGATGAAGGCACTTTGATTAATCCAGAAAAAACCACTACCTGGAAAGACGGCAAAGTGCAAAAAGTCGGCAAAGAATCCAGCACCAGCACTTGGCAAGGTGATCAGTGGAAAATCGGTGGCGGCACAACTTGGGGCTGGTACAGCTACGATCCTAAACTAAATTTGGTCTATTACGGATCGGGCAACCCTTCCACTTGGAACCCAGCGCAACGTCCTGGTGACAACAAGTGGTCAATGTCTATTTGGGCGCGTGATGCCGATACCGGTGAAGTTAAATGGGTATACCAAATGACCCCGCATGATGAGTGGGATTATGACGGTATCAACGAAACTGTACTGGTTGACCAAGAAGTGAAGGGAAAAATGCACAAAACATTAGTGCATTTTGACCGTAACGGTTTTGGCTATACCTTGGATCGTGAAACCGGTGAATTGTTAGTCGCTGAAAAATTCGACAAATCTGTCAACTGGGCTTCACATGTCGATATGAACACCGGTCGCCCACAAGTAGTGTCAAAATACAGTACCGAACAAAACGGAGTTGACGTTAAATCAGAAGGCGTATGTCCTGCTGCTTTAGGTTCAAAAAATCAACAACCGGTATCGTATTCACCACAAACCGGTTTGTTCTATATCTCTGCTAACCATCTTTGCATGGATTACGAGCCGTTTGAAGTATCCTACACCGCAGGTCAACCTTATGTTGGCGCAACATTAGATATGAAGCCCGCAGGTGCAGACGTACTAACAGGTAAAGCTGATGACACGCACAATCTAGGTCAATTCACGGCTTATGATGCGAAAACCGGTAAAATAGCTTGGTCTAATAAAGAGCCATTCTCAGTTTGGTCAGGCTCTGTAGCAACCGCTGGTGGCGTGGTATTCTACGGCACACTGGAAGGTTACTTAAAAGCAGTTGATGCTAAAACCGGTAAAGAATTGTATAAATTCAAAACCCCTTCCGGCATCATCGGTAACGTCAATACTTGGACTTATAAAGGTAAGCAATACGTTGGCGTGCTGTCAGGTATCGGCGGCTGGGCAGGTATCGGTATTGCTTCAGACTTAGGAAAAAAATTGGCCGCTGCTGAAGAAGCTGCTGCCAATGAGAAAGATCCAGAGAAAAAAGCAGCATTAGAAAAAATCGCTAAAACACTGGCACAAGAAGGCTTAGGTGCTAACGGTGCTTATGCCAGCTTAAGTTCATTCACCAAACAAGGCGGCGCATTTACCGTGTTTGCATTGCCTGAATAAATCTAGCGCGGTATTATAAACAGGGGCGTTACGCAGTAATGTCTCTTGTTGGTTAGAACAAGAGCCTTGGTCGAGTAATCGCCCAAGGCTTTTTTATAGTTGACGATTATTTCCACTATCTTCAGGCGTTCTCAATGCGTACAAACTCACACACAAAACCCGCCCTATGCTTAAGTGTCGCGCTATTAACTGCCGCTTATGCCAATGTGCAAGCAGCAGAAACTTTCAAAGTCTGTGCCGACCCTTTAAACCCGCCTTATTCCGATAAACAAGGTCACGGCTTTGAAAATAAAATTGCCGAACTATTTGCTAAACAATTAGGACAAACACTCGAATACACTTGGTTTCCACAACGAATGGGCTTTATTAATAATACCTTAAAAGCGGAAGTTGATAATCAAGAAGGTGTTTATAAATGCGATGTAGTGATGGGTGTGCCTGCGGGCTTCGATATGACCGCAACAACAATCCCGTACTATCATTCAAGTTATGTGTTATTAATCGCCAAAGGGCGCGGCTGGGATAAGATTACCGATGCTTCGCAACTGGCTAACTTGCCCTTGGAAAAACAGGAGTCTTTAAAAATCGCGATGTTTGATCAAGGCCCAGGTGCTACGTGGTTACAATATATTGGTTTGCTGGCGCAAGGCATTCCTTATCAAACCATGTCCGGTGACAGTGAAAACAATACCGCGATGCAGATTGATAAAGACATTAAGGCAAAAAAAATCGATATGGTCGTATTGTGGGGGCCTTTGGCAGGGCATGTTATTTCAAAAAGCCCAAAGAACACTTACACGTCTGTGCTGATGCCCAGCGGCTTGCCAGGCATGAAGTTCGATTTTTCGATGGCGATGGGGGTACGATTTCCTGATAAGGAACGTAAAAACCAGCTTGATGGCCTGATTGAGAAGAACCGCGAGCAGATTCAGGCGATATTATCTAAATACAATATGCCCTTATTGCCAATTCCAAAGCCAGAAAAACCTAAAGATGATTAAATAACTACGTTGGCGAAGTTAGCAAAATACGCCCCATGGCGAATGGGGCTTTGATGCCAACGAAGTCAAATGAATGAAGCGGTGTAAAAATAATAATTACAAGCCTTAACAGATTCTCTGCCAGATCATCAACTAAGGTTTTTTATAACACTTCCATAACCAAAAAAGGCAGCCCATAAGCCAAGCCAAAATACCAAAACGCCAAAATCAAACTAGCAAGCAAATTATACTCAAACATTTGCCGTATGATGTAGCCCAAGATAGCAATGTACCAAAGAATCAATAAACCCCCGATATACAAAGGAATATTTTCATACGGCGTACGTTGTAAATAATGATCAAGTACCTCAGTTGCTATACCTAAGGTCATAATGAAATTTTCACACATAAAAATCGCAGTCAGCAATTGTATAAATCTAGGCCATTGTTTCAACACAACAACCATCAATACAATTAACGTAACCGCGACGATTGCCCGCATTGCCACTTCAAGTGAACCATCAGCCGGATCACTAATAAGCCCTTCAACAATAGATCCGGAAATCAAATAAAATGCGATACATTTCCAAACAAATGATTTTGAAGGCTCTAAATCATTTGGATTGTTAATAAAAAAACACAGCGCAATATAATCCAGCAATAATTTCATAACGCGTCGACGAGAAGTTTTAAACCGCCCATTATAGCAAAAACCCTTGTTTCTAAAAATCAGTTACACATTCTAAAAAAACCAGACGCAAAAAAACCTGCAAGGTCTAAAAAACTCTTGCAGGTTTGATAACTGAACTCGATAAAAACTGCTGATATAGCAATTATTTAACCGTAATATCAGCCGATAATATTCGTTTGTTATGCACATAATGCACGCTGTTACCTTGTATAACAGCACGATCATTATAAGTACCCGCCGAATAGCCATAATACCCGTATTGATCATAAATGGACGGATCATTCACCTCAGCGATTAAACGCCGGTTAAGCTTAATCGCCGGATTAGCAGTGGCATCAATGGTAAAGGTATACAACCCCGTATGCGTCCAGTCGTAATAGGCAGACGGCAGCGTGTAATAATCTTTAGGGTAACTTTGCAGCCGCGTACTTGGCATAAGATTATTGCTTAATTGAATAGGGATAGACAACGTGCCTTTGCTAGCGACCCCCAACCAAGCCAAGGCATGATGATCGTGTAATGCAGAAGACTCAGTGCCGCGTTTACCAATAATCACACTTTCTATTTCTTTGAATTTATCTTTAGCCGACACATCAAACAGCGATAATTTAACACCTTGGTACCAGGCACCGCGATCCACACCAAACGGACTTACAGCGGATGTCGTATCCGGTATCGCATCCTTGCCAATCCCTAACAAATAATCATCGCCAATCGGGTGCAAATAATCTGAATAACCATTAATCTTCAGTTCGCCTAACACTTCCGGTTTGGCAGGGTCTTTAAAGTCCAAAATATACAAAGGATCAGTGGTTTTAAACGTCACAAGATAGCCGCGATTGCCAATAAACCGCGCCGCATACAAACGCTCGCCCGGTTTACCTAAATTATCCAACGCACTGATTTCTTTAAGCTGCTGTGTCGCAGAGTCTTCTTGCAACACAGACACACGGGTCTTAGAATTATCACTCCAAGTATCGCCCAGTGAAGTCGCCACTTTTAAGACATTATTATTTTCACCCATACGGAACGGTTGTTTATCCGCATCCCAACCCAAATGCCCCTGAACCGTACCTGATCCCTTATACGTTAACGCCGTTTTCGCCAACCCAAACTTATGAATTTCGGTGGTCACTTCCGTCAGCTTGCTATCATAAACAAAACCGTTACCCGTCAACGGATAATAGTAACGGGTAGTCGCCAAATACAGGGCTTGCGTGGACATATAAAAAGTATTCACATCACCCGCCACACACACCGAATAGTATTGCGCTGGCGTAGCCAAAGGAATCGCGGTAATGGTGATCAAGGTATTATCAACTGGCTTATCACTGCTCCGAGCAGGCAGATAACAATCTTCCGCTTTGACTAAAGGGGTCGCTTTAGCACCATCAAACGCAATGGTCGGCAGCAAGTCTTCAATATCTTTTTTCGGTGGCGCTACCGGTGGTTTTGGCGGTAATACCTGTACGCTGTCCGGTGCATCCGTCGTATTTAAAGGACCCGCCGCGTCACCTAAAACTACGGGCTTATTCAATTCAGGATAATCAAAATGTGGATTTTTCCGCGTCACCACATACAACACATTGTCTACCACTCGGCTCGACAATAAGGCGGTATTCAAGGTAAGGGTTGATTTCACCTGCATAGCCGCAGGCTGTGCAACGTCTATAAATTTGATAATGGTTTTATTATCCTGTTGCCAATAGTAAGGAGAAAACCAAGTATCAAACGTCGAATATTGCATGGAGCTACCCAAATACACGATTTGCTTTTGGCTAGGTGCCGCATAAAGCGTATCTTGATAGGTATTATTTCCCAACTCTAACGAACCCAATGCCGTGGTTGAAGCCGGATTTTCAACCATGAGATACGCTGATAAACATTGCTTGGTGTTATCCTTTGCGCAATTTTCCAAAGCATAGAGCTGATCACCATTGACTTTAATCCGATCACTTTCGTCAACACCAATTTCCTGAATATTGGTTTGCGACGTTGCGGTAGTCGTCG
>JABFRM010000206.1 GCA_013141155.1 Methylococcaceae bacterium
GCAACACCCAGCAATGCCAGCTCAATAGCACCGCCTTCTGGCAACCAATATTGTCCCGCCAATAATCCTGGCAACGTCTGCCCGTATTTGAAACTTCGTAATTGTCGATATTCTGCGCGGCTAACAAATTTTAAACTCATACCCCAGTCACATAAATCTTGCAACGTAGGATTTAACGATTGCGTCGCTTCCCCACGCACCAAACCCACTGTTTTGATACCCAGTTGCTGTCCGGCAAAAGCCAGTGCATGTAAATGATTAGAATACGCTCCGCCCATGCTGACAATCGTATCTGCATTCACCGACAAGGCATGTTGCAAAATAAATTGTAATTTTCGCCATTTATTGCCCGAGATCACCGGATGGATTAAATCATCACGTTTAAACCATAATTCAACGCCTTGCTGATCCAACCAGGGATCGATAATTTTGGTCAGTGGCGAGCGATTAAAGCACGCTCGCAATGCAATCAGTTTTGTATACATGCGCTCTTTCTAGGGCATCTATGGGCTAATATAGAATTGTACGGAAAATTAAACAACGTGAATTTAAGTAATAAGTGCATAATCTACCCGTTTTTCAGCATCCATATCAGATGGCACCGTAAACACTTCATAAGGTGTCTTGAATTCCAGCAGTTTCTTGACCTGCGGTTTAGCTTATGCAAAGCGTCCAACACCTGTTGGGTGTTTTCGTGATGCCCGCGTTTCCACGAATAATAGGGTTTAGTTTAGCATTGATGTCTCGTATTCAATGACTTTCGCCATTTGTTCGCTTCGGCAGTGTGTATCGCCATTCATTACTAGGGGTAGGTATTTATGATACGAATTCACCGATTTTAAACGAAGTATTACTGCCAAGATGCTTTTCCTCCCGTGTTTCGCCGCAAAAATCTAATGTTTCACCCTTAAAAAAACGGCGTTTAACAATGCCTTAAATGTTGGCTGTATTTATTGAGCATACTGTATTTGCTTAAAAAATAATCAACCCTCAGAGGTCAGACAATGTTTAAAGGTGAATCCCCCGACAATTACGAACCTAAATGCTTGTGTGTTTTGGTATTAGATACGTCTGCCTCAATGGCAGGCGAAGCGATTACGCAGCTTAATCGTGGTTTAAAAATTCTCCATCAAGAAATAAGCGCGGATTATATCGCCAGCCAACGCTTAGAAATCAGTATTATTACCTTCAACAACAGCATTCAACGCCTACAAGAACCTAAGTTGGTCGAAGATTTTGTCATGCCGACCTTATTCGCAAGCGGTTCTACGCGCTTAGTCGATGGCGTATTTGAAGCGCTGAAATTAGTTGAGGCCCGTAAACTTTGGTACAAAGAAACCGGACAAAGTTATTTTCGACCCTTGCTGTTTTTGATGACCGATGGTGAACCGGATGCGGATCAGAATATTCGCGCGTTGCAGCAACAGTTGCAATCGTCGGTTGAACAGAAAAAACTCAGCTTTTATGCCGTGGGCGTACAAGGTTACGATCATGCGCGGTTATCCGCTGTTTGCCCCGCTAATATGCCGCCGCTGCCGTTGGAAGGTTATAAGTTTGCCGAGTTTTTCAAATGGCTGAGCAATAGCGTTAGTGCGATTAGCCAGTCAAGGGAAGCGGATAACCAACTACCAGCGCCGGATAGCTGGGCGCAAGTGCAGATTTAGCCATGACACATTCTTGGTTAGTCGCTTATGCCTCGGTCATCGGTGCAGGACATATCGCTCAAGGTTTACCGTGTCAGGATGCCAGTGCTTATCGACCATTGAATACCGATTGCGCGATTGCAGTAGTGTGCGATGGCGCAGGCTCTTGTGCCAATGCAGATCTTGGGGCGGCGCAAACGGTTGCATTCGCGTTGACGCATTTTGAAGCACTGATGCACCAACAGCGTTTTTTTGCACGTCTGCCGACCCAAAAAGACTGGCAGCGGTTAGCTAAGCAAACCTTACTGCGGGTGCGTGCCGACTTAAAAGCCTACAGCGAACAACAAGGCATTGCGTTTAATTCACTCAGTTGCACGCTGATGGTGGTATTGGTTTGCCCCAAGGGTTTACTGATCTCGCATATTGGTGATGGACGGGCAGGGTATTGCACGGCGCAAGGGGGCTGGCATTCGATGCTTACGCCGTTTAAAGGCGAAGAAGCCAATCAAACGGTGTTTATCACTGCGGCTCAGTTAGACGCTAAAAACACCGATGCTTATATTGAAAGCCGTATTGTTGCTGAACCTGTTAAAGCGTTTTGTTTATTATCCGATGGCTGCGAACGGGCGTGTTATCAATGCAATGAATGGGATGCTGAAACACAACGTTTTTACGATGCGAATGTGCCTTATCCACCGTTTTTTAATCCGAATATCGAGGGTTTATTAGCGTTACAAAAACAGCATAAAACCCAAGCTGAAATCAATGCGTTGTGGGCAGCATTTTTAAAAGCGGGTACGCCGCCGTTAAAAACCGAAACTGACGATAAAACTTTGCTGCTGGCGGTGCGCCATGTCTAAACAACTGAAATTAAACACTGGTGTACAGATTACGATTGCTGATACGCCGTTTGCCAGTGGCGCAGAAGGTGATTTGTTTGATGTTATGGCGCCAATTGCATTTTTGCACGCCGTGGTTAAGGTTTATAAGGCAGCCAAACAAACGCCAGAAAGGCAGCAGAAAATCACTTATTTGGTGAATCATCCGCCAGCGGGATTGGTTCAACAGGGCGTACACAATTCCGTGTGTTGGATGACGCATATTGTGTATGAGCAAGACCAATTTGTCGGTTTTGTGATGCCTAAAGTGGCGGGCGTTTCTTTGGAATTGCTCTGCCAGAGTCGGCTTAAACATCCCGTCTTAAATGATCCCGTTTGGCAGCGTTTTGCTTTAACCGCGCCAGAAGGACTGCAATTGCGGTTAAAGCTGTGTTTTAACATTGCTGTCGCTTTGCAACATATTCACGCGCAAGGTTGTTATACCTTAGTGGATATGAAGCCGGACAATATCATCGTACAAGCGAATGGGTTAGTGTCTATTATTGATATTGATAGTATTGCGGTTATAGATACTGCAAAAAATAATAACTACCCCGCTATTGTTATCACCCCAGAATATGCGCCGCCTGAATATTATAGGTCAATAGATTTAACCCATATAAACCATAGCTGGGATAACTTTAGCGTGGCGATTATTTTTTATCGTTTGTTGTGTGGTATTCACCCCTTTATGGGCACTTGTCATCCCCCTTATGATAATCATAGTGAAACGGCACAATTTATTCAGGATGGATTATTACCGCACGGCAATAGCGCGCAATATTTTAGTGTTATTCCGCCACCGCATAACCGCTTTAATCAGTTAGATAAAGGCTTACAAAAATTATTCTTGCACTGTTTTGATCAAGGACATTTGTATCCTATTTTTCGACCTAATGTGGAAAATTGGTGTGTGGTATTACAGAAGATTATGCTCAATATGTCATCACCTAGTATACAGATTGCGAAATCTTATGTTTCCTTTAATGGTTATACCAATACAGCATGGACTGCACCTGTTCAGCCTATAGCGCATGCAAATAAAAATGTACTGAAGATTATATATAGCTTAACGATGTTATTTATGTGTTTTATTCTTGTGTTAGCAATAATATCGGCAATCATTACGATTAATAAAAATTCAGTCACTCAAATAATCGTGGCAAAGCCACAAATACCTTATGTTGCACTGACCCATATAACACAACCCGCACCAGTCGTTACAAAAAAAGCCATAAACGAAAATGAAATTCACAATTGTTTAGTGAGTGGCAACTGCACTAACCCATAACTTAGGATATGAAAATGAAAACTTATAGCTTATTTTTAATACGCTTTATATTGATATTTTATATGACCGTATCAGTTGCTAATGAGAATATCAGCATGATGGTTGGCCCCTCTACCGGTAGTTACCGTGTTTTTGGTTTAGATATTGCCAAGCAAGCGTTGAAAGAAGGGATTACACTGGATATTAAAGAATCATCAGGCGATATTGAAAATATTAAACGCTTAGCCAGTAAAGAGAATGCCGCTTTTACCATTATAGATGAAGCGATATTGCGTTTTTTACAACAAGACCCACAGTTAAAAACCATCGCCAATAAATTACGTGTACTTTATCCTTTATATAATGCAGAAGTGCATGTTTTAGGCAAAATAAATATTAATAACCTGAGTGAGTTGCAGGGTAAAAAAATCGTGGTTGGACTGCAAGGCAGTGGGACTAATTTTACAGCCTCTAATCTGTTTAAATCATTGCAAATAAACCCGACCAAAGTCTATATGCCGTTTAGTGAAGGGATTGAGCTATTACTGAAAGGAGAAGTGGATGCGGTGATGTATGTTGCCGGAAAACCTGTACCGTTGTTTGATAATCTCGCTAAATTAGCCAATAGCCATCCTGACTTATTAAGCAATATTCATTTTATTCCTATTGTTAATAATCCAATGCTCGTTGGTGCGGGTTTTTATAATGCCACATTAATGCCTAGCGATTACTCAATCATTAAGCAAGTCATACCCACAATTGCAACTAAAAACCTGTTAATTAGTTTTAATTTTTCAGAAGACAATACGCCTTATAGCAATAGCCGTTGCGCGCAATTGAAATTAATTACCAAAGCTATTAGCGACAATATACTGGAGCTGAAAAGCACCGGACATCCAAAATGGAAAGAAGTTGATTTAAATGCTGATATTGGTTCATTTAAACGCAGTGGCTGTGTTTATGCACCAACGATGCCAGATGTCGGTTTAAATTCGGTTAAAAATTGTTTATTGAATGGGGCTTGTTAATTAGGGGGTGCGTCATGAAAAATGAATTACAAACACTGCAAATGGGCGACTTTACGGATGCTGAGGTGGCGAAATGTGAGCGTTTATTAAATAGCATTAATCTTGAGCAATTGCCGCATCAGTTTGGATTATCCCGTTCTAAACAGGCGCAGCAAAATTTTGAAGGTTTGACTGGATTGCTGGCGGAATCGCTGGATAATCGTTTAGGGTCATTAATTACTGAGTTACTCAAACAGCTCCCAAATGCGAGTCCAGAAAATCCCAATTGGTTACAAAGACAGTTGGGGCAAACGTTGGTGAATTCATTGCGTTATGAGAATGCTAAAAAGCGTATTGATCGTTTATTGCAAGAGGGCGAAGTGGCGGCTACGCGACTGGAGCAACAGTTAAGTGAAATGGTCAAGCAGCAAACACAATTAAAGCTTGAGGTGGCTCAATTACGTTTGCATGTCGCGGCAGGTAGGCTTTATTTGCAACGCCACCTGCCGCCAGCCACAGATACTGAGTCGCTGGATTTTGATAAGCCCATTGAACGCTTTGCAAGACGGCTCACTAACTTAACCGCTTTGTTGGCATCCCACGAAATGACTGCCACGCAGCTTGATTTGGTGTATGCGCAAACCGTGAATTTACTGGAACGCTTTTATGAGAGTAGCCGCGTGCTGTTCCCCATTTGGCAAGAGCACGCATTGGCTTTATTGCTCAATGGTGGCAATACGGCTGTCAAAATCCGTTTGGTGCAGTACGCTTTTAATGCGCTGGTCAAAAAATCATCTTAATCAGCAAACCTTATGCAACACGGAGTGTCGATATGCACAAAGAACAAGCGGTGGTTATTAATGCAGGCATCAGTCCAGACTTAAATCTGCCCGGCCATTTGCCGGAACTGGATTGGGAAGATTACGGTTTATCTCACGATGATCGTCTGGCGGTTGACGCGCTGGCGCATAAAATAGACGAACGCAATCCGCTCAGTGTCGCTGAATTTGGGCATGATATTGGCGAGCATACTGCGAGCTATACGGATGAATTGCTGGATCAAGTCAAAAATGCCGATCTTGAGGAATTAGGCGACCAACTGTCAATACTGGTGGTGTCGGCTAAACAGATTAATCTTTCCTCGATTAAAGATAATGGCTCTAAAATACCGATTATCGGGCGGTATTTAGATCGCGCCAAAATCAACAAAGAGCGATTGATACAGCAATTCGACAGCACCAAAACGCAAATAGATAAGCTGTTGCAAGAAGTGGCGTTTTCCCGCAAGGGGTTGATGGAACGTATTACGGCATTGGAAAGCATGTTTGGATCAGTCAAAGAAGAGCATCGGCTATTGGGTTTACACATTGCCGCAGGTAAGTTAAAACTGGACGCTTTGCAGCTACAGTTAAGTGATAGGCGGCGTGAAAAACTCACCCAAGAAAATGCACTGGCGATCAGTGAATTAGAACAGGTGATTGCGTATTTAGATAAGCGCGTGACCGACCTGCAAATGTTGCAACATTCCGCGCTACAATCATTGCCGATGATCCGCATGATTCAAGCCAATAATCGCATGCTGTCAGAAAAGCTGTATACCATTTATGAATTGACGATTCCTTCATGGAAACGTAATTTTCTGTTGATTATTGCGTTGTACGAACAAGCACAAGCGTTTAAGCTGTCGCAAAATATCGACAACGCCACCAATCTATTTTTAACCCGTAACGCCCAATTATTGGCGAAAAATGCCAAGGAAACCACCTTGGGTAATCAACGTTTAGTGATTGATATTGAAACCTTAGAAAAAGTGCAGGCGTTAATGATTGATACGGTACAGCAAGTGATCCGTATACAAGAAGAAGGTGTTCGCACCCGCAAAGCCACCGAGGTGAAATTACGCCAACTGCGCGGTGAACTTAAAGCCAAACAAATATCGCATAATGGATTACGATGAGCATTTTTGTAGGTGAATCCATGACAACATTTATCTGCCCAGATTTACAGTTTCGACAAGCCTCTTTTACTTACTGGCTGGATTTAATTTCGGTATTGCTGCCACGATTATTTATATCCATCATCGTAGGGTTAATACTGATTCGCTGTCGATGGTTTCGTTGTGCCATGCAGCGGGCGGAAGGCATCGGGCGTTATCGGTTAATTTTGATTATCGTGTTCGGCTTGTTTGCCATGCTCGGTACACACAGCGGTATTATTATTGACCAGCATCAGCATGTGCATTTGCCTTTAAACCCAATGGCAATGGGTTTGAATGTATTAAATGGCGCAGAAGTCACAGTCGGTTTTCGGGACACTTGGGCGCTGGTGGCAGGTTTGGCGGGTGGTTGGCAAGTGGGATTGGGGACAGGGCTGTTGGCTGGAATAGATCGGTTTATGGTGGGCGGTGATATTAAAATCAGCACCGCTATAGCAACCACTTTGTTGGGATTATTTGCGGGATTGGTGCGTAATTATCGCCCCGTTTGGACTAAAAATGTGTGGCGGGTGTTAGGCGTGGCGATACTGGGGACGTTGCTTCAGCGATTGGTGTTGCTGCTGTTATCGCCAGAGCCTTGTGATACGCTTTGGTTGGCAGTACAAATTGGCATACCGGTGGCAATTATCAATATCGCAGGCTGCGTGTTGTTTGTTTGGATTATGCGTGATCTTGAGCATGAGCGCTTGGAAAATGAAGCGCGTAAGGCGCATTTATTGGTTTTGCAGGCACAGGTAGAACGTGACCGTCACTTGCAATTAGCACAGCAAAGCGAATTGCGAGCGCTCAGGGCGCAAGTTGAGCCGCATTTATTAAATAACACTTTGTACTTACTAAAGATTCATATCCGTCTTGACCCAGAAAAAGCCCGCGATTATGTCGATGAATTAGCCGGTTTTTTAAACCACATGCGGCAATTTGCTGGGCAAAACACCATCAGTTTGCAACAAGAAAGCGAACAACTGCAACGTTATCTGCATTTGCAAAACTGGGTGTTAAATGATCGGTTAAAATTTGAACTGGTCATGCCTGAGCATTTATCACCCTTGCAAGTGCTACCGATGTGTTTGGTGACTTTAGTGGAGAATGCGATTATCCATGCGTTTGAAGATTGCCCAGAACCTTATCTTTTGCACATTAGTGCAATGGAACAAGCGGATAATTTGTTGTTAAGCGTGCAAGATAACGGTAAAGGCATTGCGCCAGAACGCTTGGCAGAATTAGGCAAAGCCCCTGTTACCTCTTATAAATCAGGTGGCGGTGTTGCGCTGTATCAAATCACCCAAAGCCTCAAACTGGAGTTTGGTGAAACCGCTTATTTAAGTTTAACCAGCGAGGATCAAAAAGGTACGCTTGCCGTTTTAAGTCAACCAAAGAGGAGTGCGTAATGTCTGCTAAAAAAAGACCCGTAGTGATTGTCGAAGATCATCCCGCTGAAAGAGATGAGCTTAAATATTTACTGGAAAAATTTCATCCTGATATGGAGGTGGTTGGTGAGTTTGGCGATATTGAATCGGCGTGGGCAATGATTAGGACAGGGCAGGTGGAAGGCGTGTTTTTAGACATTAACTTTGGCACGGGTGATAAAGACAGCAAGGGCTTAGAACTCGCTGAAATGATTCACGCACTAAAGCCCGCACCGTGGATTGTATTTGTTTCCGGCAGGGTTGAACATGCGTTGGAAGGCTATAAATCTTTTCCGATTGGCTTTTTGGCTAAACCTGTCAAAGTATTTGAGCTGGAGAAAGTGTTGAGCGCTGTGCGGGAGCGTTTTCCTACTAATCCGTCACGTATTTCAGTCCGCTATCAAGCGGATTTAGTGGGTGATGATAACGGTAAGCTGGTGCGTTTTCTTGAACCCAGTGAAATTCTGTTTATTCATGTTCATCAAGGTGCCACTACCAAAGTCTATATGGTGGATCGTAATGAAATTTTGTTTAAAGTTAATGTTACGCTTAAGGATTGGCAATTCGTACATCACTTATATAATTGGAAATTCGGCTATATTAGTAAACAAACCATCGTTAATTTTAATCACGCCAATGTCTTGTTGCCAGATCTTGAGGAAGTAACGCCCAGTTTTCGCTTGGGGCTTAGAAATAGCATCCATCAATTACCGGTAGGTCCTGCGTTTTTGCCGTTTGTGAGAGAGGCTTTAAGATCTGGCGTGATGAGTGAGCCGTTAAAAACGGGGGTAGTGGGGCAGAAAGAGGATATTACAAAATGAAGTGGTTAGGTACATTGTTCTGTTTGTCGGCGTTGAACGGCTGTTCTACATTAAATTTGGGTATGTCGTTCTTTCGGTCAACGGGTGATTTTGTGCCGTCACTTAAGATATCATGAAAAAATTGAATTAATGGGGAGATGGAGCAAAGTTAAATGCCTTACGCATAAGCTTAAATTGTGCGAGCGAAGCGAATGACAATCTGATTTTTGCACTTGCTGTATAAGGGGATGCTTTTAAACTCTAGCTTGCTAATTGTATGCGCATCGACAAATCCACAGCCTTAATGTCTTTGGTCAGCGCGCCAATAGAAATATAGTTAACGCCTGTTTCAGCAATTTGCCGAATATTTTCCAGGCGGATATTACCGGACGCCTCCAGGTCAATTTTTCCTGCGGTTAGGATTACCGCCTGCTGTAAGTCGGTTAAGGAAAAATTATCCAGCATGATTCGATCAGGTTTTACAGCAAGTGCTTCTTGTAATTCCGTTAGCGTTTCGACTTCCACTTCCACTAAAACTTGGGTGAGTTGTCGAGCAATGTGGATGGCATTGGTAATCGAACCTGCTGCGATAATATGATTTTCCTTAATCAATACCGCATCGTATAAGCCAATGCGATGGTTATAACAGCCACCGCATTGCACTGCGTATTTTTGCGCCAAACGTAAGCCCGGAATAGTTTTACGCGTATCTAGCACTTTGCAGCCAGTTCCGGCCACCGCATTGGCGTAGCGTCGCGCAATAGTTGCAGTAGCGGATAAGGTTTGCAATAAATTCAGTGCGGTGCGTTCACCCGACAGTAAAGCGCGCGCCGAGCCTTGCAAACGACATAATAATGTTCCTGCCCTTACAAAAGTGCCTTCTGCCTGCAACCAGTCAATAGCCATGTTGGGTTCTAAAATTTTAAATACGCCGTCAAACCAAGCTTGTCCGCATAACAGCATATCTTCGCGAGTAATGATTTCAGCACTGGCCTGCTTGGTGACAGGAATAATCGCCGCCGTGAGATCGCCCGTTCCCAAATCTTCTGCAATAAAGCCGCGTAGGACGGCAGTCATTTCTGTATTCATGGATATAAATATTTTCAGCTATAATCGTAAAAGAGGAACTATACGCTAAACATCGTTATAATTCAGCGTCACTTTGCGCCATTTTTAAAAATGTACTATGCACATTATTCAACACTGGTTAGACGCCGCAACGCAAGTAGCATCGCCGAATTTTGATGACCGTAGCGATCCTGATGATTTAAGCTTGGTGGTGATCCACTGCATAAGTTTGCCGCCTGCGGAATTTGGCAATGACTGCATAAACCAATTATTTTGCAATCAACTGGATGCGAGTGCGCATCCCTATTTTGCCGAGATTCATCAAATGACAGTTTCTGCGCATGTGTTAATAAAACGTGACGGCGATATTATCCAATATGTCCCTTTTAACAAGCGGGCTTGGCATGCAGGGATTTCCAATTATCAAGGACGGGAGAAATGTAATGACTTCTCCATTGGCATCGAACTTGAGGGTATCGAAACCCTCCCTTATACGGAAGTGCAATATACTCAATTAGCCCAAGTGATCCAAACATTGCTACAGAATTACCCCACGCTCTCCAGACAAGCTATTGCAGGTCATAGTGACATAGCGCCCAGTCGAAAAACTGATCCAGGGCCTCTATTTGCTTGGGACAAATTACATGAATTATTGTCTCAATTTGCATCAGATAGCCTGTTTAAATG
>JABFRM010000335.1 GCA_013141155.1 Methylococcaceae bacterium
GAATAAAAACCAAACGTTTCGTTCAACCAACCATATTGAAAAAAGGATTTTATCAATACAAAATTGAACTAAATGCAAGTGCTGGCACTCGGATAGATTGAGTGCTAAAATAGCATCCTGTTTTTCATTTTTAACGGAGTAAAACATGTCTACTGCATTGACCTTACCCTTAAATGTTGCTGTCGGCACATTCGATGCCTATTTAAATGCGGTTAATCAAATGTCTAGATTAACAGCCGAGCAAGAGACTGCGTTAGCCTTGCGTTTTCGTGATGAGGGCGATGTTAACGCCGCGAAAGAGTTAATCATGTCCAACCTTCGCTTCGTCGTCTATGTTGCACGCGGTTACAGTGGCTATGGTTTGCCACTGTCGGATATTATTCAGGAAGGCAATATTGGTTTAATGAAGGCTGTAAAGCGTTTTGACCCCAGCATGGGCGTACGATTGGTCTCGTTCGCGGTGCATTGGATCAAAGCCGAAATTCATGAATACGTCATTAAAAACTGGCGGATTGTTAAGATTGCAACCACTAAAGCGCAGCGTAAATTATTTTTTAATTTACGCAAATCAAAAACAACCTTAGGGTTTTTATCCAAAGATGAAGCGTCAGCTATTGCCGAAAACTTGGGTGTGGATATTAAAAACGTCTATGAAATGGAGAAGCGCTTAAACGGTCAAGACATGTCTTTTGATAGGTCAGATGACGATGAAGAGCATTACACGGCCCCGGAAAGCTATTTACAAGCACATGGCACAGATCCTGCTGTCTTGCTTGAAAATATTGACCTAGAGGAAAGGGAACAAAACACCCTAAATTCTGCGCTGGCTGAATTAGATCCGCGCAGCCTAGACATATTATCCAGTCGCTGGTTAGCAAATGAAAAAGCAACCTTGCACCAACTCGCCGAACGTTACAATGTTTCCGCTGAGCGCATTCGCCAATTGGAGCAAAACGCCATGAAAAAACTCAAGGCTGCCGTGATTTTGGCTGCTTAAAACCCTATCCATATTTGGTTTAATAAAGCCTAACGATGCTATCGTTGGGCTTTTTTGTTTTAATTTATTGGCGATCAATTCGATTCGACCTTGAATCTTTTCCTAAGTGCCTTATAATTCCAGCGATAACTAATCTCCTTAACCTCTCCGCATTCTCTCGAGCCTAATTTGTAAATGAAAGCAAAAATAGTCACTGTCTTTACCTTAATGCTGCTGGTTATCCTGAATCTCAGCATTTGGAAATACGTTAATAATCCTTTGCAAATGCAATCATGGAATCGCACCATGATGGGAGTTGCCTACAGCCCTATGCGCAAAGACCATGACCCCGAAAAACACGACATACCCACTGATGCAGAAATTGAAGAAGATGTCAGCATACTCGCTAACAGGGCATTTGCAGTACGGACATTTTCAGTTTTAGCGGGTCAAGAGCGCGTACCCGCCCTTGCCAGCAAGTATGACCTGAATGTTACGTTAGGCGCGTCAATCTCCAAAGACCTAGTTCGCAACCGAGAAGAAATTGAAAGCTTAGTTAAAATCAGCCGCACCGAAAATAAAAATATCGTCCGTACCTTGGTGGGTAATGAGGTGCTGTTGCGTAAAGACGTACCCATCGAGCAACTTATTGACTATATTCGTGAGGTTAAAAAACGCACTTGGCGCCCCATCAGCACCTCTGAGACGTGGAATATCTGGCTAGAACATCCAGAACTCGGTGCCGAAGTTGATTTTATTGCGATACATATTTACCCATATTGGGAAGGATTACCTATTGAGGATGCCGTCAATTTCGTTTTTGATCGCTACTACGCCGTACAAAAAGCCTTCCCTAATAAGCAAGTAGTAATTACCGAGGTTGGTTGGCCTTCTGATGGGCAACCTAACAAACAAGCATCGGCATCACTCGCCAATCAAGCAAAGTTTTTACGCCAATTTTTAAATCGTGCCGCGGCTGAAAAAGTTTCTTACTATGTCATGGAAGCTTTTGACCAGCCGTGGAAAAAATCAATCGAAGGTTCTGTTGGGGCTTATTGGGGTATCTTTAATGCAGACCGCCAAGCCAAGTTTTCGATGGATGGCGCAGTCTTTTCCATGCCGAAATGGCGGCATTGGGCGATTGGTGCCGCGATTTTAAGTGCGGCGCTCATGACACTATTTTTATTTACCCGCCAACGCTTAAAACTCCCCGGCAAACTATTTTTTGGTGTCATCGCCAATTTGGCAGCTTCGGCAATTTTTTGGACGGTCGCCATTGGCGCGCAACAATACCAGACCACCATGTCCCTATTCATGTGGGGAATATTGATTTTAATGCAAATTTTGGCGGCGCTCATTCTTTTGATTGAAAGCTTAGAAATTGCCGAAGTGGTTTGGCATCGTAAAAGCGAACGGACCTTTATGCCACTTGAACCGAATGCAACCTTTAAATACCCAAAAGTATCGTTGCATCTACCTATCCATAATGAACCGCCATTGATGGTGCGTAAAACTCTGGAAGCCCTCGCTAAAGTAGATTATCCCAATTTAGAAGTGTTAGTCATGGATAACAACACTAAAGACCCTGAAATTTGGCAGCCAGTACGCGATGACTGTGAACGTTTAGGGCCGGTGTTTCGCTTTTTTCATTTGGAAAACTGGCCAGGTTATAAAGCCGGTGCGATCAACCACGCCTTAGAGCAAACCGCGCCCGATGCTGAAATTATTGCCGTTATTGACAGTGATTACATTTTGTCGCCCAATTGGTTGAAGTGCATGGTGCCGTATTTTGACAATGAAAATGTAGGCTTTGTGCAGTCACCGCAAGATTACCGTGATCGCCATATCAGCACTTTTAAATCTTTCTGTTATTGGGAATATGCTGGTTTCTTTAATATCGGCATGGTGCAACGTAATGAATATAACGCCATTATTCAGCACGGCACTATGACTATGGTCAGGAAATCCGCATTCGACAAAATCGGCAAATGGGCGGAATGGTGTATTTGTGAAGACAGTGAATTGGGTCTGCGTTTATATGAAGCGGGTTATGATTCTGTGTATGTCAAAGATTCCTTTGGACAAGGCTTAATGCCAGACACCATGTCTGGCTATATGACGCAACGCTTCCGCTGGGTATATGGCGCAATGCAGATCATTAAAGGCCACTGGCGGAGTTTCTTAGGCGCTAAAAAAGCCACCCTCACCTCCGCTCAACGTTATTACTTTGTAGCAGGCTGGTTACCTTGGTTTTCCGATGCGCTGGCCTTAATTTTCACCGTCAGCAGCTTAGCATTGACGGCAATGATTGCATTTGATCCAAATCCAGAACGCACCGAACTACCGATTAATGCCTTTTTACTGCCTACTATTGGTTTATTCAGCTTTAAAGTCATCCGCAGTTTATGGTTATATCAGGCGCGCGTACCCTGCTCCGTCCGGCAATCCATTGGCGCGTCGCTTTCCGGCCTTGCCTTAACCCATACGGTTGCTAAAGGCACTTGGCAAGGCTTGCTGACTAATGGCAAGCCCTTCATGCGTACGCCTAAGTATGAAAAACAAGCACCCTTTTTGGCAGGCATGGTAACCATTTGGCAGGAGTTATTATTGCTGGGTTTATTAATCGCCGCGATGCGGTTTATGTATTCCATGGACAACTTCCATAACCTGAGCGGCAAACTCTGGATTTCCGTATTGGGTGTGCAAGCTGTGCCTTATCTGGCTTCACTCGTCATTTTATTGGTGAGTATTGCACCACATTATTTGTCAAGCGGCAAAAATGTGGATGACGAAGAAAATAGCCTGTAATCATATTAAACCATGCTAACGTCCCCTGCCATTGAGCAGAGTTTTTTGCATCATGGCAGGGATTTACGCCTAGATTTTTTGCGTGGCATAGTCATGCTGGTTGTAGTTAGTGTTCATTTAGAATACTTTTCTTTAATCAGTATGTTTTTGTGGGAAACTTTAGGATTATTTTCCAGCGCGGAAGGGTTTGTCACACTGTCTGGAGTGGTTTTAGGGATTGTTTACAAAAAACGGCTCCTGAAAGAAGGATTTAAAGCAGCAGCCATCAAATTATGGCGGCGTGCTGGACGGCTATACTTGGTAAATGTCGCCATGATTGTGAGTATTTTGTTGTTGGAACGTGTTCCACATCTTAATACGTTCGCTATCACCCATTGGGTGCATATTTCCGGTAACCCAAGCTACTATCTATTTCCCCAAGCAGGGAGTTCTTTAACAAGCATTATTAAAAAGACCTTACTGCTTGAAATTGGCCCCCATCAGTTCCAAATTATTGGCCTTTATACTGAATTAATTAGCATTTCGCCCCTCATTCTTTACGCTTTATTTAAACAAAAATCTGCGTGGGTTTTGGCAATAAGCTGGATTATCTACCTCGCTAATATTTGGTTAGGCATCCGTTTAAGTGGGGCGAAATTTGAATATGGCTTTCCTTCACTAAGCTGGCAACTATTATTTTTTAACGGCATGATCATTGGCTTTCACCACCAAAAAGTCTTTAATTATGTGTCAGACCCAAGCCGTAAATGGCTAACCTATTTAACGGGTACATTGCTGCTTGGCTTTATGCTGTTAGCGTTAAATAACCCTGCCCCATTCTTTTGGCCGTGGGATACCGTTTTTTATCATGACAAAGAGAGTTATTACAATATCTACAACACTTGGTTTTCCAAAGAAAGATTAGGCTTTGGCCGAATCGTAAACAATGCAGCCTTGTATATATTCCTGTTTGCTTTAATCAGCCGACATTGGGGATCTTGTTATAAATTATTCGGCTGGCTATTAATCCCCATTGGACAAGCCTCCCTGTATGTATTTATCTGGCATGTTTATTTTGTCTTATTGTTTAGCAACACCCCCTTACCTGGCTATAACAACATCTGGATTAATACCGGCATCCATCTCGCCAGTATTGCATTAATTTGGCTAATGGTTAAAAAACGCTTTTTGTTTAAGCTTGTACCTAGGTGAACAGACACTTTTTAATTCATATCAAACGCTCAACAGCTTTTTTATTTACATAAATAGTCTATTATTCATTATGGCTACTTTACTCAACTGTTAGCTACTCAACTATTTTTTTCTAATTTAGCGTTATCAGTGGCAAACTAACCACATCGTTCAACCTAATAAAATCTACTATTGGAGCATTTATGACACAAAAGATCACCAAAGCAGTTTTCCCCGTTGCTGGTTTAGGCACACGCTTTCTACCTGCCACTAAAGCAACACCAAAAGAAATGCTGCCTATTGTGGACAAGCCTTTAATTCAATATGCCGTTGAAGAAGCCATCGCAGCGGGTATTGACACTATGATATTTATCACAGGACGCAGCAAAAACCCCATAATCGACCATTTTGATAAAGCCTATGAACTAGAAACAGAGCTAGCGGCAAAACAAAAATACGACTTATTAAACAAAATTCAACACATCATCCCCCCGCATGTCTCTTGCGTATTTATTCGCCAATCTGAAGCTTTAGGTTTGGGGCATGCGGTTTTATGCGCAAAACCAGTGGTAGGTGATGAACCTTTTGCGGTTATTCTGGCAGACGATTTGGTTGAAGACGGCACTCGCGGCTGTATGAAACAAATGGTGGAGCTATATGCTCAAAACCAATGCTCTATCTTGGGTGTTGAACGCGTCGCCCTTAACGAGACTGACAAATATGGCATCGTTAAAACCGGCGAATTTACCAATGCCGTCGGTGCTATTGAAATTATCGTTGAAAAACCAAAACCTGATGCAGCACCCTCTAATTTAGCCGTCGTAGGTCGATATATTTTATCCCCTGCTATTTTTAACAAAATTGAACACGTTAAAAAAGGCGCCGGCGGTGAAATACAACTGACCGACGCCATCGCCGACTTATTAAGCGATGAGCAAGTTTTGGCGTATGAATTTGAAGGCCATCGTTATGATTGTGGAGACAAACTAGGCTTTTTAATTGCAACCGTTGAATACGGATTATTACATAAAGAATTAAAAGACGAATTTCTAGCGTACTTAAAAGATTTAGCTAAAAATTATCAATAAATCCAACAGGCCGAGGTAGCTTAACTTATCTCGGCCAATGAAATTACAATTGACACATTCAGTGCCACGCAGCTCATATTATCCTCTGCTCCTTAACCAATCTCAAACGCACTTGTTATTTGCAATGACTACTATTCAATATATTGATACGCCCGAAAAGCTGGAGGCTTTGTGTCAGCTCATAAAAAGCGCCTCTTGGGTCGCCTTGGACACCGAATTTTTACGGGAAAAAACTTATTACCCCAAGTTCTGCCTGTTACAGATTGCAACCCCAGACTGGGTTGCGTGCGTCGATCCCATAGCCTTACCCGACCTTAATAAACTATTTGATGTCCTGTATTTGCCAACAATTACCAAAATTTTTCATTCTTGTCGGCAAGATTTAGAAATTTTCTTCCAATTACGGGGCGGCATTCCACAGCCAATTTTTGATACGCAATTGGCAGCACCGTTACTGGGATTTCAGGACAATACTGGCTATGCCATGCTAGTCTCAAGCTTTTTAAATGTAAATTTAAGCAAAGCTTACACCCGAACCGACTGGAGCGTTCGCCCCTTAAGCCCAGAACAGCTTGATTATGCCGCCGATGACGTAATTTATTTGTGCAAAATTTATCAGATCATGTGTAAGCAATTAAGCGATCTCGGTCGTCTAAATTGGCTGAATGATGATTTTGAACAACTTAACGATCCGGAACTTTATCAACTCTCTCCAGAAAATGCCTGGTTTAAAATCAAAGGCAAAAATAAATTAACCGGAAAACAACTGTCCATCATCCAAACCTTAAGTGCTTGGCGCGAACAAATCGCGCAACATGAAAATCGTCCGCGTAATTGGTTAATTCGAGATGAACTATTGATCGAACTGGCAAAACTCCAGCCTGAAAGCCTTGAAGCGTTAGTAGGCGTCCGTGAAATACAGGAAAAAACCGTTAATCGTTATGGCAAAGTGCTGTGCCAATTAATTACCGATGCCAAACAACGCCCCCCTATCCCTTTAAACGAAAAAGAAAAATCCCTTAAGAAAACCCCTGAACAAGAAGCGATTTTAGATCTATTAGCTGCGTTAGTACGCTTACGGGCAGATCAGAACCGCTTGAACCCCAGTATTCTTGCAAGTCGCAAAGACCTTGAGGATTTATTGGATGGACGGCCGGAAGGACTGTTATTACAAGGATGGCGGAGAACCATGGTCGGCAATGAATTAATCGCCTTGCTGGAAGGAAGTTCAGTTTTGAGCGTAAATCCTAAGACCATTCAACTGTTACCCTATCCATAAAACCAAATCAGCCATTCCTATAACATTTACCATTTTCACTTTCCCACATGATAGAAATATCACCGCTTAAAGAAATCGATTATGACCGCTGGAATATCCTTATTAGAAGCTATATGGCATGCTATAAGACCGCCCGTCCCGATACTGATAACCAAAATTTATGGCGGCACATAAAAGACGGAAAGGAAATATTAACTGTTGGTGCGCAGATAGGGGGTCAGCTCGTTGGGTTCTCTCACTACCTATTCCACTCAAGCCAAGAAAACGCGCCTTTGCTATAGGTTATTCAATAACCTGCGCCTGTTGCAAAATTTGTCGCAGGCTTTCTATCCGTTTACGATTGACACCAAAATCGCTATGCCCAGTTCTGGAGGCTGAACGAATATGCAATACCTTTGCCTCTTCATCCAGAATCACATCCACATCATCCACAAACCGAAAAATCAAGCTGGTCACTTCAGCATGCAAGGTATGATCGGTTTTATCCGTAATCACTGCCCGGCTTTGCTGCAACAAGGCTTGTTGTAAGGCTGACCAAGCCGCCGTAACCGACGAGGTAATTTTAAACGGCGCAATAAAATGCTCGGTATCGGTTGAAATCGCTTGACTAGAAACACAATTGGGACTGTTCGGACAAGTCGGTAATAATTTAAGCATCTGAGCGTTTACAGGTGTCGGTGTCACGGTAGTTATGGTCATAAGCAAAAAATAAAAAAAGGTTATCAATTTCATGGTCGTTATTTTACAAGGACAAATAATAGGTACCAAACGTGGCCTTACTCTTACACAATCAGGCTTATAGTCAAGCTTTTATGCTAAGAAAATCAGTTGTGCCTAAAGAGTGCGTTTATTCACATCGTTATTAATGGTTGAACTGTTAATTGAAAAGACCATTGATCTTTAAGTGTATTTTGCTCAAAAACCGTAATCTGCACACTATCCCCCAAACTGGCGATACGGATTTTATCTTGCGTTTTATACAATGACACTTGTTGATCATCAACAATTAATGGGGTATTCCAAAGCGTTGCCAAGGCATGAATATAGAGTTTTATTTCAATTTCGGGATCATCCAACAAAATATATAATTTATCTTTGCTTAAACCAATAATCGTGCCTTGACGTGCTGGCCGCTCTGCTTCAAGACACTGTAAATCGGCAGCGAAGAGTTGGTCTATCACCAGTTTGTTTGCCGCTTTGGTCAACTCGTTTTGCAGATCTTTAGCACGGTTAGCCATCAAAATAACCTGATCACGCAAAGCTTCATCTTTTACTATGGAAACAGCTTGCAGCTGATCACCGGTCTTCTCCATTAATTCTTTATGTAAAAAAACCCCCACTATTTCACGCATCGGCGCTGAAAATCTAGCATAAACATCGGCTCCAACCCCGTAATGTTTATCTGCCCGTTCCGAAAACTGTGAACGGTTATTAGTCATCAATGCTTGTCGATTAATGGCTTGGGTAATTCTGGCATAAACGCCAGTTATGGGCAGACTGGTTAAATAATCCGACAAGGCTGTGGAACTGTTTTGATCCCAAAACCAAGTCGCTGGATTAAGATGGTGTAGGTTTATAAGCTGCGTCAGGGTTTTCTCAAAGAGTACCATTTTTTCTTCCGGCGGCTGCGCATGAACTTTGTAAATGGCTTGAGTTGGCTCATCACTATTTCCGGCACTGCTTAAAAACCGCGCACCTGCCATATTGCACAACAACGACAGTTGCTCATTGTAGAGTTCCACTTCATTGCGCACGTTATCCAACAGGTTAAAAACCAAACCGTCCTGACCGATTTTAATATTAATTTCAGTGCGGTGATAACGCGCCACTTTTCGTTCTTCTGCCAAGCGCAAGCGCAATAAGCCCACTTTTTTAAGACGAATCAGGCTTTTCGCCACTTCCGTATTATTTAAGGCACTCTGGTTGGGATTATCGAAATAAGCCTGCACTTCATCAAAGGATAGTTTGGCACGGCTTTGAATTCTGGCGCGGGTAATTTGGGTACTAAGGTGTTTTCCGTTTTGATCAAGGGATAATTCAAACACCACTGCACGACGATTGACCTTAGCATTTAACGAAATCACGCCGATGCAGAGTTCACGCGGCAACATAGGAATCATTAAACCCGGTAAATAATAACTTGCCCCCCGCTTTAAGCCTTCTGTAAACAGCGCCGAACCTGGCTTAACATAGTATGCTGCATCAGCAATGGCATAGTAAATAATAAAGCCGCTGTCCGTTTTATCAATAAACAAGGCCTGATCAAGATCGAGCGTATCAGCGCCGTCAATAGTACAAAAGGGTTTATCTTCATAGGCAGCCAAGCTTGACTCATCAATACCAGGATTTGCCAAAATGGCCGCCACTTCAGCCATGACTTCCGCCGAAAAAAACGGGTCTAATTTATAATTGCCAACAATTTGATAAATTTTAGCGGGCGCGCTATTAACGGCTGCAAGCAAGCCTAGTTGTTGCACTTCATTATCAACAACCTGAAATTCTACAATGCTCCCCTCTGCATAGTCAGCAGCACTTAAAGGAAAGTGTTGTTTGCTACTAAAATCCATAAGTGCATAGTGGCCGTCTTCCTTAACAATTACCCCTAATTGTTTTTTAGGTGTGTGCGCTGCTTGTTGCTGAACTGGTTCACTATTTTCCACAGACAGAATTCTCCATACTAGGATTTACATATCGACTATCACGATTTCATTATATAACGGACGCAGTATTGTTAATACAATACGGGCTCTGGGGCAATAGCGAAAACCATTACGGTGAACAGCTAGGATAAACAAGCTGCCTGTGCGGCAGTGAACTTTCAGCGCTGCAAAACTATTCACTTAATAGCACTTGGAGGTAATAAGTATTGCTAAACGTTTGAGTCGGCGTTGCAAACCCCGACTCGCAGCCGCCGCATGACGTGATGATTGGATTTTTCGGCATTAGTTTTGCGAATCGCCTATCGGCATCCGCCAGCACTACACCAAAAGTCATTGCATTGAAAACTAATGATGAACTATCAAGCGTAACTCGACCCCCCTGAATAAACCCCCAAGCGCTGAAACAAGCCCAGATCATGGTCAGTCATCGGGTTAGCGGTGGTCAATAATTTATCGCCATAAAAAATCGAATTCGCACCCGCCAAAAAG
>JABFRM010000017.1 GCA_013141155.1 Methylococcaceae bacterium
ATTGACCATTGACATACCGCCCCATTGTACTTTACAGTTACACCCCAGTTACGCCTCATTTACACCCAGACACACCGAGCCTGTAACCCATCTTAACCATAACTATAACCCTTCGGAGCACACTCATGGCAAAACCATTAATACAAATGGCCTTAGATTCACTGGATTTTGATGCAACGGTTGGCTTGGCAACCAAAGTAGCACCCTACGTTGACATCTTTGAAATAGGCACCCCTTGCATCAAGCACAACGGCGTCAACCTGGTCAAAGAACTGAGGGCCCGTTTCCCGGACAAACTGTTGTTGGTTGACCTTAAAACCATGGATGCCGGCGAATACGAAGCCACGCCTTTCTATGCCGCAGGCGCTGATATTTGCACAGTGCTGGGCGTATCCGGCCTTGCAACCTGCAAAGGCGTGATCAAGGCTGCCAACGCACACGGTGCAGAAGCGCAAATCGACTTGATCAACGTCGGTGACAAAGTTGCCTGCGCCCGCGCCACTGTTGAAGCGGGCGCCCAAATCGTCGGCATCCACACCGGCCTTGACGCGCAAGCGGCAGGTGAAACCCCGTTTGCTGACCTTGCCGCCATTGCCGCTTTAGGTTTAAACGTGCGTATTTCTATTGCCGGTGGCATTAAGCAATCAACTGTGCAAGACGTGGTGCGTGCCGGCGCCAACATCATCGTGGTCGGTGCAGCCATCTATGGTGCGCCTTGCCCTGCAACGGCAGCCAAAGAAATCCGCGAACTTGTTGACGCTGTATAAAACCATGCACCAACAACTGATCCTGGACAAACTGGCAGGCATACTTGCCGCAACCGACGCGTCGTACGCTGTCAAGCTGGTGCAGCGGCTGGATGCCGCCAAACGCATTTTCATCGCAGGTGCCGGACGCTCCAAGCTGGTCGGCAACTTCTTTGCGATGCGTTTGGTGCATAGCGGCTACGATGTGAGCGTGGTCGGTGAAATTGTCACCCCAAGCATCAAGGCAGGCGATTTGTTGATCATCATCTCCGGCTCAGGGGAAACCGAACAACTGATCGCCTTCACCAAAAGTGCCAAAAAAATCGGGGCGAACATCATCTTGATCTCGGCCAAAGGCAGCTCCACCATTGGGGACCTGTCCGACGCCGTGTTCCAGATCGGCAGCAGCGAACAATACGGCAAAGTGCTGGGCATGCCGATGGGCACCGTGTTTGAACTCTCGACCCTGATCTTCCTGGAAGCCACCATTTCCCATGTCATCCATGAGAAAGGCATCCCCGAAGAAAAAATGCGCGAGAGGCATGCCAACTTAGAATAGCATTACCCTGACGGGTGGCTTAAGGCCACCCGTCGTCATTAATGCGACAACCCAACATTGACACCACAGCACGGGCCACCCTTACCTGGCTGATACCATTCACCTGCATAAAACTAAAACCAAATGGAGAATACTATGACTTCGCGCCGAGACCTTGCCAACGCCATCCGCGCCCTGAGCATGGATGCCGTACAAAAAGCCAACTCAGGACACCCGGGCGCGCCCATGGGGATGGCGGACATTGCCGAAGTATTATGGAACGACTTCCTGCAGCACAACCCGACCAACCCAAAATGGCCAAACCGCGACCGCTTCGTGCTCTCCAACGGCCACGGCTCCATGCTGATCTATTCCTTGCTGCATCTCAGCGGCTACGCCCTGCCCATCGAAGAACTCAAACAATTCCGGCAACTGCACTCCAAAACCCCCGGACACCCTGAATACGGCTACGCCCCCGGCATTGAAACCACCACCGGCCCCCTCGGTCAAGGCATCACCAATGGCGTCGGCATGGCCATTGCCGAAAAAGCCCTTGCCGCGCACTTCAATAAGCCCGCCCACACCCTCGTCGATCACCACACTTATGTATTCTTAGGCGACGGCTGCCTCATGGAAGGCATCTCCCACGAAGCCTGCTCCCTCGCCGGCACCTTAGGCTTGGGCAAGCTCATCGCCTTCTGGGACGACAACGGCATCTCCATTGACGGCCACGTCGACGGCTGGTTTACCGACAACACCCCCAAACGCTTTGAAGCTTACGGCTGGCACGTCATCGCCGACGTGGATGGGCATGACAGCGATGCCATCAGCAAAGCCATCAAATCCGCGCAAAGTGTCACTGACAAACCCAGCATGATTTGCTGCAAAACCATCATCGGCTTTGGTTCACCCAACAAAGCGGGCAGCCATGCCTGTCACGGAGCGGCATTAGGGCAACCGGAAATCGACCTCACCAAGGAAAAGTTGGGCTGGAAATATGGCGCTTTTGAAATTCCTGCGGATATCTATGCCGGTTGGGATGCCAAAAGCAAAGGCCAGGCCGCAGAAAAAGCCTGGGACGCAAAGTTTGCCGCCTACAAGACCGCACATCCAGAACTTGCCGCAGAATATACACGGCGCATGGCGGGGGATCTGCCCAAAACTTGGAAAGCGGACGCAGACAAATTTGTCGCCACAGTCAATGCAGAAGCCAAAACTACCGCAACTCGGCTTTCCTCCCTGGCCGCCATCGAAGGCTTCTCCAAAATCCTCCCCGAGATGTTCGGCGGTTCCGCGGATTTGGGCTGCTCCAACATGACCGAATGGAGTACCTTTCGCCCGATGCGCGCCAACAAGCCCGATGCCAACTACATCAACTATGGCGTGCGTGAATTCGGCATGTCCGCGATGATGAACGGCATTGCCTTGCATGGCGGGCTGATCCCCTTTGGCGCCACCTTCCTGATGTTCTCGGAATACGCCAGAAATGCCTTGCGCATGGCCTCCTTGATGAAAATCCGCAGCATCTTCGTCTACACCCACGACTCCATCGGGCTAGGCGAAGACGGCCCGACCCACCAACCGGTGGAACAAACCGCGACCTTAAGGCTGATCCCGGGCATCCAAGTCTGGCGTCCCTGCGATGCGGTTGAAACCACCGTTTCCTGGAAAGCCGCGTTTGAACGGCAAGACGGCCCCACCATCTTGGTGTTCTCACGGCAAAACCTGCCGCATGTGCCGAGGACTGACGCACAAATCGCCGCCATCTCCAAAGGCGGCTACACCTTAAGCGACAGCGACGGGCAACCGGATGCCATCATCATTGCCACCGGCTCGGAAGTGGAACTGGCGCTTAAGGCGGCGGAAGAAATCAGGGCCACGGGCAAAAAAATCCGCGTGGTTTCCATGCCTTCCACCAACATTTTTGACGCGCAAGATGCCGCCTACCGCGAAAGCATCCTGCCAGCAGCCGTCACCCAACGCGTTGCCGTCGAAGCCGGCGTGACCGATGGCTGGTGGAAATATGTCGGCACCCACGGCAAAATATTGGGCATGGACCGTTTTGGGGAATCCGCGCCGGCAGGCGAATTGTTCAAAGAATTTGGCTTTACCGTTGAAAATCTTGTTAAAATTGTAAAGTCAGTGTTGTAAGCAGGAACCAGGCAATAAAGAATAAAGCAAGGCGACGTATAGGGCAACCCATACACATGATAAGACAAATCCAGCGCCAGAAAAGACTCGCGCTGGATTAAATCCGAGAATTACGACTTATAGGGGCGAAACGTGAAAAAGAATACTTTAACTTTAGGTGTATGTGCCGTGTTGTTGCTGGGCAGCACCCTGGCCGTGGCAGAATCAGATTATCCAGCCGCCGATTTTCAGCCAAAGGTGCTGTTTACCGACGAAGGCGCTAATGATACTGCCGTAAAAAATAAACCTAAAGCCAATATCCAGGCTGCTGTTACACAAACCAATACTGCAAGCAACAATACAACACCTGAAGTTAGTGCAGTAACAAAAACGCCTGGATCAGGCTCCACATCTCTATTAGGGTTATTGGCTTTAGCCGCAGTAGGTGGTTTTTTATATTATAAAAAACAAGGCGGCTTACCGTTTGGACGTAGTACAAGTAAAAATAATAGCCGTACTTATGCTTATGTAAGAGACGCCAGTGGTCTATCAGGTGTAACAAGATACCTTAAAAATCGTGAATTGCTTTCCGCAAGTGGTGTGGCTCGCTATTTAGCACAACAAGAAAACGTAACAACAAAAGCTCAATCTTCAAATGGCGGCGAAGCGACTGGCGTTGCAAAATATTTAAAAAACCGTACTTAATACTATTGACTGCCTCATAAAGGCGTTCAATCAACTATATCAGCGTCACTGCCTTCACTTCTTACCAAAAAATGTGTAGGCAGTTGACGATACCATACAAAGATCGAGCGATTTGACTCCCTTAGACATAAAGCCTTTTAACGCTTTATAAATATATCGCTCTTTTCCCCCTTCCGTTACTCATTCAACATAATGCAGATCAGCATTAAAATGACTTGAAATAATATTCAACGTTAATAGTTGCTGTAAAATGTTGCTTTTAGTAAATATAATAGCTTTGTATCGTAATGGCGTGGATTCTTTTATTTTCTGCGGGGTTAGCAGAAATTATTTTTGCAGTCAGCCTCAAATACAACGACGGTTTTACACGCTTAATTCCAAGCTTGATAACGCTTGTGGCAGGTTGTGCCAGCTTTTATCTATTAATGTTAGCCATTAAAGTCATCCCTCTTGGCACTGCTTACGCTATATGGACAGGTATAGGCGCCGTAGGTGTTGCCATTATCGGTATCTTACTATTTAAAGAGGCTTACGACTGGCTGAGGCTGCTATCTATTCTATTAGTCATCGTAGGCATTCTCGGACTTAAAGTGTCATCCGTTAAATAATGTTGCATTTAATTTCTCAAATAACCGTTGACGAGTGCATTTTACAAAGAATTGCGGTTGCCGACGTTGTCGTACTACTTGATGGCGCAGTTTTAAAGGCTTTAAGCGCAGGCAACAAAGCCCCTGCACTCATTAATGTGCTGATCCGCGCACGTTGCTGCGTATTACTTGAGCATTTGCTGCTTTATGGCATTGCTGCTGATGCGTTATTGAGCGGCATCGAAATCATCGACTATGCAGCATTAGTCGATTTAACACTAGCGCAACCATTAATTCAAACATGGCATTAGAGGTAAATGGATTGCGTTTACCCCTAACTGATCAAGGTTTTTTAGTAGATCAGTATTTATGGGATGACGATGTCGCACTTGCGCTTGCACAGCTTGAAAATATTACTCTGCAACCTGCACACTGGGAAATTCTGTATTTTATCCGCGAGTATTATCAACAGTATAAACACCTGCCTAATACCCGAGGATTCGTTAAAGCAGTCCGTAATACGCTGGGCGAAACAAAAGGCTGTAGTCGCTATTTACAACAGCTTTTTTCAGATGGATTTTTAAAAATCGCGTGTAAATTAGCTGGATTACCCAAGCCGCCCACTTGTTTATAGTAAAGGGCTAATTTAATCACGCTCAATGAGCGTATTTAGTTAGGTACAGGATCTCCTATCATACGCGCCAAAACATTACGCGTCATGCGTTGTGCAGCTATATTTTCAAGGTTAATATCTCTCCAAGAGCTATCCAATCCCCAAATCCACTGCATACTGCCTGTTGCAAAAACTGTCGCTACAGGGCTTATACAATTAAGTAATGAGCAGGCTTCTGTGTAAATACTCATGTTTGCATACGCCACTTCATCAGTGCCATCATTAAAAGGGGAATGCGCTAGAATCTCAACATTAGCTGGTGCACTACCGTTACTAAAATAGGCATCAACTTCATATCCCAACAAACCTGGCAACTTATCTCCATTTTTAAGGCCAGTTCCGGTATAAATCCAGTGATTCGCATTCGAAATCACCATATCGCCATCTACTGGGTTATACAGATACATAATCCCGATTAATGCGTTTTCAGGTCGGTTAAAAAATTGCGGGTCTCGCCACTGCGTAGTCACCTGAGCTTTGTGAGCTGAAATTTCGTCCAACGCATAAGGATCTTGTGCATGAGCATTATATTTATAAGAAACCAAGGTTCGATTAGCGGTACGAGTTAAAACACTACGCTCCAACCGTGCTTGCCAATAACCTGCATTAGCGCCAAAAAACCCCAAACTAAGGCCTTTTAGTTTAGTGTTTTCAAGGTTATTGCGTATCGCCGATGTCCAATACTCATCATGGCCCACGGAAAGAAATGCTTTATGTTTAGCAAGTTGCACCATGCCGCCGAGATGAGTGTCAATATTCGATTGATAAGTTACGTCATACCCCTCACGTTCTAAGAAACGCATCATTTGAAACTCATAATTAGAAAATGATCCCGTACCAGCGCCATCATTATAAGGGCGATTATAAGAAACCTTTACAGCGGGAATGCCGTCTGTGGAATTGTAAGCATAAAGCGACTTACCGCCCCAGTTGTTATAGGCTTGCCAAGTGGTGTCGCTGGTTTGAAAAAGATACGGCGCGCGACTGGCATCATTCTTAACCACAAATGGAACATATTGACCTTCTCCGGTGGTGTTACCGATCAGTGTGGCGACGTAAACACCACTGACCCAAGACCTAGGTACAGCAAATGAATAAGGTAGGAACCAATTAGCCTCAACCAGCCCTGTCTTAGGGTTCGGTGCCGGTATGGGTTGCTTAATGCTAACACGGTTAACTGGTGCAGTCATTCGTCTGGCGCCCACGCCGTTATACCAACCTAAACGATAAATGGTAATCGAATACGTCCGATCTCGAGCGATATTCACATTGGCAAAAAAATTAATTTTTGCACCAATAGACACTGATACCTTATCTGCATAGCCTTCGATATTGTGAGGATTAGCCGGTATATTAAACGCAGTCCAAGCGTGGTCTTCAGGAACAGAGGGGATAGCATTTTCAATTTGAATAGGATTCAATGCCATCACTTGTGTAGTGAACCCAAGCAACAACAGGCTAAGCAGCGATTTCGTTATTTTTTTCATGGACTAACCATTCCCTAACAATGCGATAAATAAATTAAAAAACCACATAAAAACAATTATTTGATAAATAATAATGCTAGCCAATCAAATTCTGTGATTTTAGCAGCTTACAACAAGCTGCCCATCTTACGTGCTATCTTAAAATTTTCATATTGTACAAAAGTAGGGGGTATCTAAAATAACTTAACGTATAAATATTCTCATGCGACAATCACTGAATCAATCTTGCGAGTACGTTGCGTGTAATTTGTTTGACTGACGCATTTTCTAATTTTTTGTCATTATTAAAACCATCTAGTCCCCAACTCCAATTTAACGATCCGACCGCAAAGACCGTTGCAATAGCGTTTACACAGGGCATTGCCTGGCATGTCTTGGAATACACACTCATATCACCGTAAATAACGGGTTTGGCTAAACCGTCAACGGGAGAGTGGGCTAAAATTTCAGTGCCGTAAGGCGCTTGCCCATTATCAACGAAAGCATCCACCAACCCGCCTAATAAGCCCGGGAGCTTGTCGCCGTTATTAAGATTTGTTCCTGAAAAAACCCAATGGGAAGCATTGGAAATCATAATATCGGCTTGTACCGGTTCATAGACATACATAATCCCCATCAAAGCGTTTTCCGGTCGATTAACGGGCGGCAACCGCCATTTTGTTGTAATGTATTTGTCATTGCTGTGATCCGCATCGAGTGCATAAGGATCTTCAGTCATCGCAAACTCCTTATAACCAACAACTGTGCGGGCATCCTGCTTAGTAAGACTAGATTCAAGCCGTATTTGCCAATAACTGGCATTTGCGCCAAAAAATCCTAAACTTTGCCCATGACTGAGTGCAAATTCGATATTATCGCGTACATTACTTGTCCAAAACTCACTTTGTCCGGCAGAAAGCAACGCTTTATGCGTCCAGAGCGTCGAAGCGTTTTGATGCGTGTCAATATCAGTTTGATAGCTAACATCATAGCCTTCCCGTTCCAAAAAGTTGAACATATTAAGCTCCCAATTGGTTAGGCTGCCGGCACCGTAACCTTCAGCATAAGGACGATTGAACGATACTTTGCGAGCAGGTTTTTTTTCGGTGGAATTATAAATAAACAGCGACTTCCCGCCCCAGTTATTGTAGGCCTGCCAAGTTGACGCTGGGGATTGAAGCAGGTAATCTGAGTAACGTCCGTTATTGGTCACCACAAACGGAATAAATCGCCCTAAACCGGACATTTTGCCCACTATAGCAGCGATATAGTAGCCACTGACCCAATCCGGAGGCACAGTAAATGTATACGGATTTGTCCAGTTTGCTTCTATGAATCCCGTTTTAGAATCAGTGATTGGCATCGGCTGCCTAATAGCTGGTAGCGATGTCGGCTGAGTCATTTGCCTTATCCCCGCACCGTTATACCAACCCAAACGATAAAGCGTAAGTGTATAGGCCGTATCAACTTGAGCATTGACAAAAAAATCAATGC
This sequence comes from Methylococcaceae bacterium, assembly GCA_013141155.1. GTDB lineage: Bacteria > Pseudomonadota > Gammaproteobacteria > Methylococcales > Methylomonadaceae > SXIZ01. Next base: position 8,340 of record JABFRM010000017.1, read on the forward strand.
CCTGTGAAGAGTCAACAGCCGTTTTAGAAGCGTAACCTTCAATTTCGTGATTATTGGCAATAGGGAACCATTGCCATTTGGTTCCGGGCAAGCTGTTTTCTATTTGTATGGGATTAATCGCGGCTGTAATTGCATCAATTTGCCATTTTTGACTATCACTGTCCTTTTGTTGATATTGAATCAGCTTAGCGCCATCCGCAAGACTTGAAAATCTTACAGTAACGCGCTTACCAGTATGTTGCGCTATTAATTGATAACGATTATTGCCGGTATCCTGAAGCATAAACTGTTGATTTAAGCTACCATTACAAAGATCTTGCACAATAAATGCGCCATCTTGCCTTCTGCCGATAAACACTTTCATACACTGACCGCTATGGGCGAATTTAAGTGTGTAAACCGCAGATTTACCTTTAACCGGTATAAAAATAACCGTTTGATTCAAACTTTTGCGACACGTATATTGAATAATATTGGCGCCATTGATTTTTGCAGCACCTGAAACATCGAAACATTTATTGGAACTAACTGAACGTATATTGGCGCTAAAGCCACCCACCGGCAGTTCAGCATAGGCATTGAGCATGCCACCACTAATGCTTATAATCATCAAAGCGGCCATAAATTTATATTGCCGACAAAGTCCGAGCAGCTTATTCCTACAGCCTACCTGTATTCGCGGGAAAGAAAATTGAATTTTTTGCTGCAAAATTGCATAACCTATGCCGAAATAAAACATACTATTACCTTTACTAAAAAAACCTAAATGACTATAGAAGAAAATACAGCTATTTTACAGTAACGAACACTTAATTGTTCTGCGGTGCTGACGGAAAATTTTGATTACCAGTGACGGTCAACATCCCCTAGTCGCGGCCAGGCAGTGGCTTTACGCTGTTGTTTGAAGCCGATGGCCTTGGTTGAACGGGAAATGCCTATCAGCCGTGTCGCCAAAATATTGGCCGTCAATCCGCAACGGGTTTGGACACTGTTTAACCATTGGGTTGAAAAAGCCCGCGCAGGCGATGACCTTTCTTCGATCACCCAGCTTGGCGTGGATGAGACTTCCTCACGCAAGGGTCATAAATAAGTCACGCTGGGGGTTGATTTGGAGGCCTCGCGCGCTATCCATGCCTATGAAGGAAAAGGTAAAGGCACCTTGAAAGACATCCGGCAACACCTTGAAAGCAAAGGCGTCAAGAAGGGGCAGATTACGCAGCCCGGCATGGATTTGCCACCCGCTTTCATGTGGTCAAACTGCTCAATGAAGCGATGGATAAGGTGTGCCGGGCTGAAGATGCACTAAAGGGCTACAAGTATACGTTTCTAAAAAACCGTAAAGACTTTTCGGCTAAAATAGAAGCGGCATTAGCCGATATGATTCAGCTCTACCAAGCTGGATGAGGCTTATCGGCTGAAAGTGCTGTTCAATGACTGTGGGATATGAGCGGCAACAACATTTCTGACGCAGTGGTGTAACGATGTCGAGGCAGCCAAAATCCCCGCATTCATGGCTTTTGCCAAGACGGTCAAGGCGCATTGGTTTGGCATTATTCACTTCGTTGAGTCACGTATCACCAACGGCATATTGGAAGAAATTAACAGTAAAGTCCAGCTAGCCAAAAGACGTGCCAGGGGCTATCGCAATGTTAAGAATTTTATCAACATGATTTACTTCCTCTGTGGAAAAATGAAATTCGCTTATCCACTGTATTTCAAATAGAGTCGTTTTTGGGTCGGTGTTTTGAAGTCATCATTTTTAATCCAGAAATGGCTCACCCTAGCCAATACGCTTTTTAGACAACAGGTAAATTTAAATATTTTATATTAAATATCATAAACTTAATCGTGATAAATATTCCTGATTAGCCAGATACCTCAGCCAACGCCCAAAAGTTTTTCATTCCGGCAGGGACGCCGGAATCCAAAGCCATGGGTGGTAACTTAAGTAGTTCCCTGCCGCTCAATTTGGGCACCATGCCAAATCTATATTCACATCGCTACGACTGGATACTGGCATCCCTGCCAGTATGACGGGGCTTACTGAAGCATCTGGCTAATCGTTAACTGCCAGAAAAACCGCCGTAACAATACTC
>JABFRM010000065.1 GCA_013141155.1 Methylococcaceae bacterium
AGACAAGTCGCCTTAATTACCACCGATAATTTTCGTATTGCGGCGCACGAACAATTGACGACGTATGGGCGAATTTTGGATGTGCCGGTTCGCAGTGCCGCCAATGCTCAGGAATTACGCAGTCTTATCAATGGTTTTTTTGATAAAAAACTGATTTTAATCGACACCGCCGGCATGGGGCCGCGTGATATGCGTTTGGCAGAGCAGTTGATGACCTTGAAAGAACATGATATGCCGGTTAAATCTTATTTGGTCATGACCGCCACCACCCAATATAAAGCGATGCAAACGATTATTAAAGCCTTTCAGATCGTTAAGCCTTCGGGGTGTATTATTACCAAAATGGATGAGGCAGAATCTAAAGGTGCTGTTATATCTACGGTCATTGAACAACAATTACCAGTGGCGTTTATTACCGATGGTCAACAAGTACCTGAAGATATTCACGTTCCTAATGCACAACGTTTAATTGCGCAGTGTATCGCCGAATTGGAAAGTGAACAAGATCACGCAGTCACCTTCGGGTATGAAGATTGGGTGGCTACGGGTTATGCATAATGCAGCATTGGATCAGGCATCAGGATTACGGAAAATGAGAAACATGAAGCCGGTAAGGGTTATGGCGGTTACCAGCGGTAAAGGGGGGGTTGGTAAAACGAATTTATCGGTTAATATCGGTATTGCCATGGCGGAAATGGGGCGGCGAGTAGCCCTGTTAGATGCGGATATGGGCTTGGCAAATGTGGATATATTGTTAGGGATGTATCCAGAGTTTAATCTTTCGCATGTTTTGAAAGGTCAAAAAACGCTTAATGAAATTATGTTGGTCGGCCCTTCAGGCTTAAAAGTGATTCCCGCTGCTTCCGGTTTGCAGGATATGTCAGACATGCCCTTAAATGAACAGGCTGCCATTATTCGAGGCTTCACGGATATTGACCAAGAAACGGATGTGTTGATAGTGGATACGGCGGCAGGTATTTCATCCAGCGTGGTTAATTTTTCCAGAGCCTGCCAGGAAATCATGGTGGTGGTGTGTGATGAGCCAACTTCCTTAACCGACGCGTATGCGTTTATAAAGTTACTTAATCGCGATTATGGCTTAAGTAATTTTAATATTATTTCTAACATGGTGCAGACGCCACAACAAGGTGAGGGTTTGTTTAACAAGTTAACTAAAGTAACGGATCGTTATTTAGATGTCGCGTTAAATTATATTGGTGCGGTACCTTTCGATGATGATTTGCGTAGAGCGGTACAAAAACAAGTGCCGGTTGTGAAGGCATTTCCGCAATGTAAATCGGCGTTGGCGATTAAAAATTTAGCGCGGGTAATTGATGCCAGGCCAATAAAAAACCAAGCGGGCGGTTATTTGTCGTTTTTTGTAGAGCGTATGATTCAACTAGGCATAGAGGATACAAATACATGAGCGGTGCTGCAAGATATGCTTCAGTGCAATCAGGGAGTTTGAATGATCAAGTCATCTTACAAATGCCGCTGGTTAAGCGTATTGCCTATCATTTATTGACTAAATTACCCGATTCGGTGTTGTTGGATGATTTGATTCAGTCTGGTGTGTTGGGTTTGCTGGAAGCACTCAAGCATTACGACGCTGCGCAAGGGGCCAGTTTTGAAACGTATGCCGGTATCCGCATTCGCGGCGCCATGTTAGATGAAGTCAGGCGCTCGGATTGGACGCCGCGTTCGGTGCATAAAAAAGCCCGAGAAGTTGCGGCGGCGATTCGGGAAATTGAAAGCAAAACGGGACGGGATGCCTCCGCTAATGAGGTTGCAGAAAATTTAGGGATTAGTGTGGAAGAGTATGGGCATATATTACAGGACTCCTTAAGTTGCCGTATTTTTAGCGTTGAAGAGCTGAGTGAAGAGGGCGAAGGTATTCAGGTTTCTGAAATGTCGGGTAATCCGTTTGACAAATTATCTAAAGCTGGTTTTCAACAAGCGTTGGCGGATGCTATTGCCAACCTACCTGAGCGCGAACGTTTAGTGGTTTCGCTGTATTACGATGAAGAATTGAATTTACGTGAAATTGGGGAAGTTTTAAATATCAGCGAATCGCGTGCAAGCCAGATTAACAGTCAGGCAATGTTACGCCTACGTGCCAGACTTGGCGATTGGATGAACGATTAATTGGTGCCGGTTTTAGGGCGTGTTATTATTCGCGCTTTAAAAAGGAACATAAAGTATGAATGTACACGCCATGACACTTTACATTCCAGTCAAAAAAATTAACATTACCTACCTTGAGGCGAGTCATCAATCATGGCAATATCAAGGCTGCCCTGAAAAGTTCGACAACAGACTAATGAGACAATTTAATGGTTAATTTTGTTTCCGGCGCTGCGGGTATCGTAGCTGTTTTATTCATTTGGCTGGTTTTTGAGCGCTTCCGGTTTAAAAAAGCAATACAGTTGCTTAATGAGCATATCAGTGAGAATAGCCGTGAAGTTGCAAGTTTAAAAGCTGCGGCAATCACTGTTGAGCGCCGTTTGAGTGCTTATGAAGTGTATTTGAAAGGCATGCAAAGCAAAGTGGATGAATTTGAACAGGCTGAAACGGTTGCTACGCCTTACTATACAGTCATTCAAAAAGTTAAAGCGGGTGCCAGTGCTGCGGAATTGATTCAAAATTTTGGTTTAAACAGGGACGAAGCGGCGCTTTTGATTCGGTTGCATGGACAGAAAGTCAGCTCAAATTAAGTGATATGGCGCTGCTTGCCGTGCAAAATTTTGCCGTGGGCAGAGGGTCTATTTCAGGTGATGGCATAAGCAAATTTATTTTCTAAAAAATTAACGGGTTGGAGTGTGTCTTGGATAATAAATTGCAGGCAGCTAAATTTGATTTTCTGATAACGGACTGGAATATGCTGGTTATAAAATGAATTGCGCTTAATGAGTTGAATCTAAGGTTTAAAAACCCCTTTCAAAATGGTTGCGCAGACCATTTTTCAAAATCCGCCAAACCTTTAATCTTGGGCATAACCAAGGAAAAAAATTTTACTTCTTAGTACTTATCATCAAGTTGATTGAGGTATGAATTCCTCCGCAGTGCAATATGATTTTTTGGTGCGGCACACGCGCTTGCTGATGCAAAGTTATGCGCGTTTCTTGGCTGCGCCGTTTGGTTGATGTTTTGGATGGGACAACCGCTATGCAAGTCTTGTTAAAAGTACCTTGTGCGGAGGCCTCGCATAATGCCGCTGCTGATTCTGTATTCAATTACGCTAACGATAAAGCCTTAGCCCTGTTCGAAATATGGTTGGGATGAATTAAGCAAGGTAACGTGCAGATTTTGGTATTGCTTGATACGGTGTGAAACTAAGTAATGGAGGCTGTGGCCGGAATCGAACCGGCTTCATAGGTTTTGCAGACCCGCATAATACCATTATACGACACAGCCTTTAAAATGAAAAAAGCCCCAAATGAATGAGGCTTTTAATTGTTTGGAGCGGGAAACGAGATTCGAACTCGCGACCCCAACCTTGGCAAGGTTGTGCTCTACCACTGAGCTATTCCCGCAATCTATTTATTTGTACATTATAAACTTATTTGAGGAAGCGTCAAGCGGTTTTTTAAAATCGCTTGACGCACCGACAGTATAATGGCGCTAAGCTTCGAGCCACTTTAAGTCAATATATTTTTAAGTGCTGGTAAAACTTACAATTCCTGAATTAAGTAAGATTAAAAACCGATGATCAAGTAGCAGATGCTGTTAAAATACGCTAAATAAAAAATGCTGACTTTAGTAACATAATGGCTAAACAAGAAAAATCCTTAACCATGACCGTTTTAATGACCCCTGATATGGTTAATTTTTCCGGCAAGGTGCATGGTGGCATTATTTTAAAATTGCTGGATCAGGTGGCTTATGTGTGTGCGGCTAAATATGCTAAAAGCTATGTGGTGACGGCGGCGCTGGACAATGTTTTTTTTAAGCAAAGCATTAATGTCGGCGAATTGGTGACGTTTTATGCCAATATTAATTATGTCGGTCGTTCATCAATGGAAGTGGGTATCAAAGTAGTCGCGGTGGATTTATTGACCGATGCTAAACGTCATACCAATTCCTGTTATTTTACGATGGTTGCGGTTGATGAACAGGGCATTTCAATTGCAGTGCCGCGTTTACAACTTGAAACAGACGCGGAAAAAAAGCTTTTTGCAGCAGGGGCGTTGCGTAAACAACAACGTCAAGAAATGTTAGTCCAAAATAGTGATTTGCAATTTGACATTGAAGAGGATGAGATTTAACTGTGGGAATCCAAGAGAACTTTGAACAACTACCGTTAAAGGATTTTGCCGAAAAAGCCTATCTGGATTATTCCATGTATGTGATTTTAGACCGGGCTTTGCCGCATATTGCAGATGGTTTAAAGCCGGTACAACGGCGTATCGTTTATGCGATGTCGGAGTTGGGCTTAACCGCCCTGGCGAAATATAAAAAATCTGCGCGTACGGTCGGTGATGTGTTGGGCAAATATCACCCGCATGGTGACTCTGCGTGTTATGAGGCCATGGTATTAATGGCACAGGATTTTTCTTACCGCTACCCGTTGGTTGATGGGCAAGGTAATTGGGGGTCGCCGGATGACCCTAAATCCTTTGCCGCCATGCGTTATACCGAATCACGTTTAACCGCGTATGCACAAACGCTGTTGAGTGAACTGGGGCAGGGGACGGTTGAATGGAAGGATAATTTTGACGGCACCCTACAGGAGCCAGAGTTAATGCCTGCCAGGCTGCCGAATATTTTACTCAACGGCACGATGGGCATTGCAGTAGGTATGGCGACCGATATTCCGCCGCATAATTTACGTGAAGTGACCGGCGCTTGTATTCAATTACTGGATGAGCCGGAGAGTTCTTTAGAATCGATATTTGAACATATCAAAGGGCCTGACTACCCTACCCAAGCTGAAATCATTACTTCTGCGGCGGACATTCAAAAAGTCTACGCCAGCGGTGGCGGTTCTATTAAAATGCGCGCCAAATATGAGTTGGAAGACGGCAATATCGTAATTACCGCTTTACCTTATCAAGTGTCGGGTGCGAAATTGCTGGAACAAATTGCCGCGCAAATGCTCGCTAAAAAACTGCCGATGATTGAAGATTTACGCGATGAGTCTGATCATGAAAATCTCACCCGATTATTGGTGATTCCGCGTTCTAAAAAGCTGGATGTCGAATCGGTGATGTCGCATTTATTTGCCACCACCGATTTAGAAAGAAGTTATCGCGTCAACATGAACATGATCGGCTTAAATGGTCGCCCACAAGTTAAAGACTTAAAAACCATTTTGCTGGAATGGCTGACGTTTCGCGTGGAAACCGTGCGCCGCCGCTTGCAATATCGCTTGGATAAAATCCTGGCGCGTTTGCATATTTTAGACGGCTTACTGATTGCGTATTTGAATATTGATGAAGTCATCGCCATTATTCGTCAGGAAGAAAAGCCTAAACCGGTATTAATGGCGCGCTTTGGCATCACAGACCTTCAGGCGGAAGCCATACTGGAATTAAAGCTTAGACATTTAGCCAGGCTGGAGGAAATGAAAATCCGCGGAGAGCAAGCGGAGCTGGAAAAAGAACGCGAAGGGTTAGAAAAAACTTTAGATTCTAAACTCTTGTTAAATCGGTTGGTTAAAAAAGAACTGACTGAAGATGCTGAAAAATATGGCGACGACCGCCACTCACCTTTAATTGCGCGTGATGCTGCGCAGGCATTGGAAACCACCTCGCTCATCGCGAATGAGCCTGCCACGATTATTTTATCGGCGAAAGGTTGGATACGTGCCGCTAAAGGGCATGAGTTTGATGTGCAGTCGTTAAGCTATCGTTCTGGTGATCAATTTTTAGCGGCGGTCAAAGGGCGCACCACTCAGCCAGTCTATGTCGTAGACTCAACCGGGCGGGTTTATACCAGCACGGTACACGATTTACCCTCTGCCAGAACGCAAGGCGAGCCGTTAACGGGGCGATTAAACCCACCGGCCGGTGCTTTATTTATCGGCCTCATGATCGGTGCGCCTGATGACTGGTATTTGTTGGCCGGCAGCTCGGGTTATGGTTTTAGGGTGCAATTAAAAGAATTGCTCAGCAAAAATAAAGCCGGTAAAGCGGTGCTGAGTTTGCCGCAGGGTGCGACGGCTTTAAGACCGCTCGCCATTGCCGATAGTAATGATTTACTGGCGGTCGTGACCTTACAAGGGCGGCTATTGGTCTTTCCAGTCATGGATTTGCCGGAATTGGCAAAAGGGAAAGGTAATAAAATTATTCAAATCCCGCCGGTTGATTTGGCTAGCGGCGCGGATAAAGTGGTGGATATGCGGGTGATAACGACCGGTGCGGCGTTAAAAATTATTTCCGGCAAGCGGAGTTTGACCTTAAAAAGTTCTGATGTAGCGCTGTTTAAAAGCGCGCGGGCGAAACGCGGCTCGCCTTTGCCACGGGGATTTCAGCGGGTTGATGGCTTGGAATTGGAATAAATGCTGAGTTATCCTATATTAACGTCGATTGGCTTATTGTTCTGTAGCAATGTGTTTATGACCTTCGCCTGGTACGCGCATTTGAAAGAACTGCACAGTAAACCGTGGATTATCGCCGCACTCGTTAGCTGGGGTATTGCATTATTTGAGTATTTGTTACAAGTTCCGGCAAATCGGATTGGGTTTACGGTATTAACTGTTGGACAGCTTAAAATTATCCAGGAAATTATAACCTTAGCGATTTTTGTACCGTTCTCGGTGATATATTTGCGAGAACCCTTAAAATTGGATTATCTTTGGGCGGGTTTTTGCTTGCTGGGGGCGGTTTATTTTATGTTTCGGGAGAAGTTGTAATCTGTATGAAGTATTTTGTAATATAGGGTATCGGCATCTTTATGTCTCGGATTCCTTACGCACCTCGAACATAATCAACGATACCCGCATATTCAATGGCGAGCATTGTTGTTTAAGTCAAAGAAGTTTTTCAATATAGCGTACTGATTTTGGTATAACAACACCTGTATAGCCAGTAATGTTAGTTCGAACCTGTATGAGTTGAAACGCGGTGGAGCCTCGACATTCCGCAAGCACATTCAAGCGGTAAGCTACAAGTTGAAATCATCGGAGTCAGCATGAACATAACCTATCCACTCACCATCTATTTTGATGCTTCCTGTCGTTTATGCAACAGTGAAATGCAAAATATTAAACTGCATGACACGGATAACCAATTAGTGCTGATTGATTGTTCTGCCGCAGATTTTGACACAACAATCTGTCAAGACCATAACATCAGCTTGACAGAAATGATGAATCGCTTGCATGCCCAAGATGCTAAAGGGCTATGGATTATCGGTGTACCAGCATTTGAACTGATTTATCAAACCGTAGGCATGGCAACTATTGCTAAACTTTGGGGGCATCCTTGGGCGGAACGTCTTTATCCCTGGGTTGTGCAGCATCGTTATTTGCTTTCGAGCATCGGCTTACCGGCACTTATAACCCTTTGGGGCCGTTATGCCGCTCGTAAAGCCGAGCAGCGTAGCCGCTTATGCCGTGAAGGTAAATGCACCATTGATGAGTAAACCATTTAAGGAGTAGCTTCATGAAAATTTTAGTTTGTGGTGCCACAGGCTTTGTGGGCCGACATTTAACCGCAGCGTTACGCACGGCGGGACATACGGTAATACGAGGCGTACGTAAACCGTCACAGCCGGACGATATTGCCGTAGATTATTGCCAAGATACCACTAAAGCCGCTTGGTTGCCTAAGCTGGTGGGCGTTGACGCGGTAGTCAATGCCGTGGGGGTGTTGCGCGACAGTGCCAAACAACCGATGACGATGGTGTTAGAGCAAACGCCACTCGCGTTATTTGCTGCTTGTCAGGAAGCTGGCGTAAAACATATTGTACAAATATCCGCTTTAGGCGTAGATCAAGGCATCGAAACCACTTATTTTAAAACCCGTCGAGCGCCGGAAGCCGCATTGCACAAACTGCCAGATACGATGCGTTGGTTGATACTTCGCCCTTCGGTGATCTATGGCGATGACGGGGCGGGTGCAAAGTTGTTTCGGATGCAGGCCGCATTGCCGGTGCATTGTTTGCCCGCAGGCGGTAGGCAACGATTGCAACCGGTGCATATTGACGATATTGCGGCGGCGATTAATGCGTGGCTTGCTGATCGTGACGCCCGTAGTCAAACGGTTGCCGCAGTGGGCTTGGAAGCAACCGATATGCGCGGTATGCTAGACAGTTATCGGCAACAATTGCACCATACAACTGCGTTACATATTGATATTCCTTATGCACTGGTGGCATTATCCGCGAAGATTGGCGATGTTATTCCTGCCAGCCCTTTGTGTAGTGACACGCTCACCATGCTGAATGCAGGCAGCAGCGCAGATGTCACAGCTTTTACGCAGTTGCTGGGGCGTCTGCCCAGAAGTTATCAGACTTTTATTGAAAAGGAGTAAATAATGCCTAAAATTACCCAGTTATCACAATTGGATTTAAATAAAACTTATAGCTATGCTGATTATTTAACTTGGCATTTCAATGAAGCCGTTGAGCTGATTAAAGGCAAAATCATGTTGATGTCACCTGCGCCGAATGTGAAGCATCAAGCTATTTCTGGTAACTTACATGGCCTTTGTTATCCGTTTTTTCGCCATAAACAATGTCGCCTGTTTGCTTCGCCGTTTGATGTGCGTTTATATGACCGCAAAAAATCTATTCTGGCTAATCAAGATATTTACACTGTAATACAGCCGGATTTATGCGTGATCTGTCATCCCGACATTTTGGACAAACAAGGCTGTAATGGGGCGCCTGATTGGGTTATTGAAATCTTGTCAAAAGGCAATTCCGCGCGGGAAATGAACATTAAATACGACCTGTACCAAGAAAGTGGTGTCACTGAATATTGGTTAGTTTATCCAGAGCAACAGGCAATACACCAATTTGTCTTGGATGAGCAGGGACGTTATCAGTTAAGGAAAATGGCTGCTGAGGGGTTCATCACCCCGACGTTGTTTCCTGAGCTGGCGATTGAGTTGGCTGAAGTTTTTGAAACTTGGGCTGAAGATTAAAAATCCAATAATGTAGGAGAAATTTAAAAATGCGGAAGTTTTTATTGGGATTGTTGTGTATGTCGCTATTGCAGGCTGCGGCGCAGGCTGAAAACGTTATTGTCACTTTGGAAAAAGATAATGCTATAGCGATTATAGATGCGCAAACCGCTAAACTGATTAAAACCCTACCAATAGGGCAAAGACCGCGCGGCATTGCCTTAAGTCCTGACCATAAAACGCTGTTTGTAGCGACCAGTGATGACAACACCATCAAAATGCTGGATGCCGAAACCTTTAAGGACTTAGGTTCTTTACCTTCTGGCGACGATCCCGAAACCTTTGCGGTCAGTCCTGCGGGTGACCGCTTGTATGTATCCAATGAAGACGACAGCCAAGTAACGGTCATTGATGTCGCCAAAAAGAAAGTCGTGCAAAAAATTGCGGTAGGCGTGGAGCCAGAAGGTATCACGGTGAGTCCTGATAATCAATGGGTGGTGAGCGCCTCTGAAACCACCAACATGCTGCATTGGATTGACCCCAAAATCCTGAAGATTATGGACAATACCTTGGTCGATGCCCGCCCGCGTGCTGTGGCTTTTACCGCGGACAGCCAGCAATTATGGGTCACGTCAGAAATTGCCGGTACGGTGAGTATTTTGGATGTTAAAACCCGGCAAGTGCTTAAGTCCATTAAATTGGCGGTGCAAGGCGTAACTGCCGATAAAATCCAACCGGTAGGCGTGGTGATTGATAAGGCGCGGCAGTGGGCGTATGTGGCGATAGGCCCTGCGAATCGGGTGGCGGTGATTAACGCCCAAACCTTTGTGGTCGAGAAATATTTGTTGGTTGGGCAACGGGTGTGGAATTTGGCGTTTTCGCCCGATCAAAAAAAACTCTATACCACCAATGGCATGAGCAATGATGTGTCGATTATTGAATTGGATAGCCATACGGTGACCAAATCCGTTGGGGTGGGGCGTTATCCGTGGGGTGTGGTGGTGCGCCCATAAACTTTGGCGATATTTATGGTGTTAGGCAGAAAATGTCCCAGCATCAAAATAAATTGTGACGCGGCTCACAAAAATGAAAACGGGAATTAATCTGTAAAGCTTTTCTGTTAGACTCTTGGCAGTTTTCAACATTGGCTATCAACCGAGGTTATTCCGCCATGCAAAATAAGGTGAATTCAACTCTGAAGTGCAATTCTAGTATTCATGCAGCCTGCCGTTTGTCATCGCCAAAAAATACTGCATGCGGCGTTTTGTAGTTTAGTGTTTTTCGGGGTCGGTGGATAAGTTTTTGAATGACATCTTCAATTTGATTTTCGGTTATATGCTCAAAACTACTACCTTTGTTAA
>JABFRM010000130.1 GCA_013141155.1 Methylococcaceae bacterium
ATATTGAGCAACCATTTAGAATGGTTAAAAGCAAACGATTATTTCATACTGTGTTGACCATGTATTTAATGCCCACGGCTATAATTACTGCATTTTGTTTAATAGGCTTGTACACCAATGGATTTGCATTTCGTTTTAATGACAAAATCAATGCAATGGATGCTGCATTAAAATCTGATCCCAATAAAAGCAAATGCCTGGGGCGGTATCAAGATTTTGAGCAACCACTTTCTGATCAATGTAAAGCCCCTGCGACACCAGAATTGGCGAAAGTTTTATTATTGGGTGATTCGCATGCCAATCACTTAAGTCCTTTTTTAAAATACATGGCAAAAGAGAAAAATTATTCATTTGATGAATATACTTTAAATGCTTGTTTGGCTTTATTTGATTTAAATTATGGTGGCAATGAATATCAATTTACGCATTGTCGAAAAAGGAATGATCTCGTTAAAGCGTTACTCAAAAATCGGTATGATTATGTTATCTTAGCAGGCAGTTGGCCAGCTATTGGTAATCAATTTATTTTTTCAGAATCGCGTAAAAAAATGACCGATAATGTGGAAATGGCTCAGCTAGTAGGCAATGCACTCAGTCATACAATCAAATATATAACCGCTCTTGGCGCTAAAGTCATCTTGGTTGAAGATTTACCCGGCACAGGTCATGTAATATTCTCTTGTTCAATTAAGCAAGCATTATTTAATAAGCCGGAAAATTGTATTGCACAGGTGCCTAAAAATATTTGGTTTGATCAAATATTGGCTAACTTACCGCCTAACAGTCAATATTCTAAAATTGGATTACGGGGTTTGCTATGTCGTCAAAACCTATGCCAAATTGACATTGATGGCATTCCGCTCTACCGTGATAGCTCTCATTTAAATAACACAGGTTCTGAAATGCTCGCTAAAAAATACCAACAACAATTTGGTAATTTTTTTACAATCCCCTAAACAGCCACCTATTTTGAATAACACAAACACATAAAGAACCCTATGAACTGGCAATTAAAATTTCTGGGAAATGCCGTTTTCGGTGTATTTCCCTTATCTTTTCAAACACAATTACGAAAAATTAAGCGTTCTATCATCCCCTATGAAATCCAACTTAATACGCTCACTTTGTCACAAGGTCTTCAGCAAGTTGAAATGCTCAAAGCTTCAGGCTTTGATCTTACAGGAAAAAGTTATTTAGAACTGGGTACGGGCTGGTCGCCCGTGATCCCGCTGGTATTTTCGCTGGCTGGCTGTCGCTCATTAACCTTGGTGGATAGCCAACGCTTAATGGATGACCATACGTTTGCAGAAACGTGTAAAAAAATGCTGGCTCATACAGCAGAAATAGCCACCAGACTCAATATCGCTGAAATCACCATAGCACAGCGCTTAAGTAAGCTGGCGTCGATGCGTTTAGTGGATGCTTTGGCAGCAATGAATTGCGCGTATCTTGCGCCAGAGGATTTATTAAATTTGGATATTCAAGCACATTCGATAGATATTATTACCTCACGCGCGGTATTGGAACATATCCCCCCTTTAATCATAAAAAATATATTGACGACTTTTAACCAATTATTAAGCCCTACTGGCGCAATGTGCCATATCATTGATAATTCAGATCATTGGGAGTTTAATGACAAAAGTATTACGCGTGTTAATTTCTTAAAATTTAGCCAAAAAACTTTTGATTTTTTGTCGGCAATGAATCCGCTCGATTATCAAAATAGACTGCGCCACTCACAATATATCCAAATGTTTATTGATGCAGGATTTAAAGTGACGCGTGATGATTCACAACCTGACCCAACAACCCGTACAGCGCTCGATTCACTGCTTGTACATCCCTCTTTTAATCATTATTCCAAAGCGGATTTAGCGATTTTGACGTCGTATTTAGTGGCGGAAAAATAACCCTTTAGACATTATTCGCCTCAAGGCCTGAGGCTTTATAGTTACAAACGACCCAATTCAACTCGCTGACGAAGCTTTAAGCTGCGCAGATTTAATTTTAGGGTGTTCATGTTTTAACCAAAAAACCAAATCCTCCCAAATATCATGAATATCGCTTTTGGACGGCATTATGCCGGCATGCGGCAGCTCCAGCGTTATCACCGGTATATTCAGTTTTAACCAAGCATAATTCCCCAAAGATCCAGGATAAGTACCCAATAACTTAAGTTTTAATGGTCCCAATTGTTCAGGCGCAAAAGCCTTCCCGTCAAAGTCCAATAAATCATAAGGCGCGTGTACCGACACTATAACATCCGGTTTAAAGGTATCAATAACAGCCATAATGGCTTTGGTTTCAGGCTCACTAACCGGAAAAGGACCTGGATAACGCCTGGGGTCTTTCAAGTCTTTAGCTCGCCAAAAAGCGAAGCTGGGAGAGTCCTGGCCTTGGGGGGGGAAATTTCTGTTTAAATCGACACCATGTTCATTCATGCGCTGAGGGGTATCACGCAATAATCCATCAGGATTCGCCAAGGGTAAAAACAACCAATGAAATTTGCCGCTATGGTGTTGTTCCAGCATTTTTAACCACTTAAAAGTCGCACTAACGCTGGTGTATTCATCACCATGAATCCCAGCGATAAATAGAACTTTAGGCACTTCTTTATTTGCTGCCCCTTTAAGCTCTTTCATTAGTAAGGGCATATTAAGCACTGACGTCATTTTATGGGTATCAAAATCGAAAGACTGACATTCTTCAAGGCTCACGCTGTGCAATTTTTGCACAATTTTCTGACACAAACCCGCCACGTCCACAGTCGTATCGGCATTTGCAACCACCGTAAACGCCAGACTCATCCAAAATACCCAAAATGTACTGCTTTTTTGCATTTCTGCTACTCGTATAGTTAATTGTATGCTATATAGATTAACTCATTTTTAGAATTTCAGCATCTTGCAATCTACTTTTAGGCACCAAATATTAAACTTTCAAAATGACAATGGCTCAAAAATCCAATGACGTTACTAAAAAAGTGGCGTCCTGAGAAACAAGCATTGTTCAGTGCCTAACCTTTTTAACGTGTCACTGATTGTTAATCAATTTTTATTAATATTCAAACGTCATTGCAGTCTAAGGTATTTTATAAAACCATATAGAAAATCCAAATCATTTTATTCAAGGTAAATTTTAATAATGGCCATTAAGTATGAGTAAGCAAAGCAGTACACCGTCGGCTTATTTAAATGAAGTTAAAGCGCTTTCGGATCGGATTGTAAAAGCACAGCAGCCGATTCGGGTGTTGGATGCCATTAAATGGGATGACGGCATTAAGCAAGAATTCTTCAAAAATAAATGCAAGGCGCCACCACAGGTTAACGCTTCGTATTATCAACAAAACTGTCCGCTGAACTTTTCACCCGAAGATAAAAAACACGAATTTTATCAAATAGAGCGTGATTTGATGCGTAAGTTGGGGCAGTTAAATCCATTGAGCGTGATTATGCGGCGTATCTGCCGCGAATACCAATCCGTAGTGCGGATGTTGGAAGCGCGAGGCACACCTTTGTTTTCGGATATTTCGCAGGGCCTATATGGTTCATCGCAAGATGTGTTTCATGCAGGAGACCCCACCATTGCAGATTTAGGCAGCATGATGGAAGGGACGTTGAGCGAGTTGTTAAAATTGGAGTGTTTACAGGAAGAACCGAAAACGATTAACGCTAAAGAGGCGGTCGCTATCCTTAATGAAAAAATCCAAAGCGTGTTTCCCGGAGAGGGTCTACGCGCCATGATCAGTGATGGCATTTTAGCCGATGCCGCAGCAGGTACCGATTATATTAAAATACGTGCAGACGCGATGTTTAATGCACGGGATCTAAGAGTATTGGAGGTACACGAAATCTGGGTACATTTAGGCACCACCCTAAACGGCCTTGCGCAACCGTATTGTACTTTTTTAGGCAAAGGCCCGCCATCGGCGACGATTACACAAGAAGGCCTGGCGGTTTTGATGGAAATATTAACGCTCAGTTCGACCCCGATCCGTTTAATACGCCTGATTGATCGGGTGCGCGCGATTACCCTGGTAGAGCAAGGAGCGGATTTTTTGGATATTTTTGCGTTCTTTAAAAACAAAGGTCTCAGCGAGGATGAAAGCTATAATCTAAGCAATCGGGTATTTCGCGGCAGCAGTCCGAATGGCTTGCCATTTACCAAAGATCTAACTTACATCAAGGGCTTTGTACTCACTTATAACTTTATGCGTCTGGCAGTCAGCAAGGGTAAACCAGATCGTATTCCCTTGCTTTTTTGCGGTAAAACCATGATCGATGATATGAAGGTATTGGTTGATTTAGTGGAAGAGGGAACGGTGATCAAACCGCGCTTTTTACCGCCCCAATTTACCGACTTAATGGGCCTATCGGCATGGTTTAGTTTTAGTCGCTTTATGTCGTCCATGAATTTCAGGCAATTAGAACAGGATTATGCCAATGTTTTATAAGCGCTTAGATTACTATGCTTAGCTATCGACATTCTTTTCATGCGGGTAATTTTGCAGATGTTTTAAAGCATCTAATCTTACAGCGGATACTGGCACATTTGAGTAAAAAGGAAGCCCCATTTTGTTGCGTAGATACCCATGCCGGCGCTGGCGGCTATGATTTAAACCATGCCTATGCACTTAAAAACAAGGAGTTTGAGCAAGGGATTGGCAAGCTTTGGCACCGGGATGATTTGCCCTCCTGCATGACTGAGTACATTAGGCTCATAAAAACTTTTAATCGGGAAAATAAACTCGCTCGCTATCCTGGCTCGCCGTTGCTGATACAAGGCAGCTTACGCCTTAAAGACCGGCTATTTTGTTATGAACTACATAGTACGGATATTGAACTTTTATCCAAAGCGATAAAACGAGATCCGCGTGTCAACGTGCTGCATGCCGATGGCTTAGAGGTAAGCCTAAAGCTATTGCCACCGTCAGAGCGGCGCGGCTTAGTGTTAATCGATCCTTCCTATGAAATTAAAACCGATTATACGGCGGTAGTGGCGGCGCTGAAAAAAATGCACCACCGTTTCGCGACAGGTATTTTTGCGCTGTGGTATCCGGTAGTTGATCGCAAGCGTAGTGAAGCCTTGGAGCAAGCAATCAAAGCAACGGGCATTAAAAACATTCAATTATTTGAATTAGGCGTGACCGCTGATGATACGCTGCCTGGCATGACCGCCAGTGGATTAGTGGTGATCAACCCCCCCTGGATACTGATGGCTGAAATGCGCAACGCTTTACCTTGGCTTGCTGAAACGCTCGGGATCTCGGGGGCTGGACATTATCGTATCGAGCAATTGGTGGCGGAATGATCATCAAGCAACTTTAATTTCAGCAGGTTTTTTTAAACGGCAGCAAACTATTATTAGCGAGGATCTACGTCAGACCACGGTTAATCAAAATCACATCTATTTTGGCGTTTCGATTTTTTGCGGTTGGATTTGACGTTTTTTTGCAAGCACATTTCGTAATACCCGCCCAAAAATAGGCAGCAACAATACCAAAATTCCGACAACCTGATATAAAGGCGTCATCAACACGGCTATTGCACCTTGTGCATCCGGATGCCAAAAAATAACATCCGCCAAATATAAAACACCGCCTATGGATATTACCATCGCAACGCCAAACGCATAGGTTAATGCTACGCCCTCACGATATAAAAATATCAATGCCGCAACCATAACGGCATAAGGACAAATAAGCCAGATGAGAAAGCATACTAAGGCGCCAGTGCTAATTGGCTTAAGCGCACTCACAAACCAAACCGTTGTATAGACAGCAATAACGACCAACAAAAAAATCATTACGGGCAACGATTTTACATTTCGCAGTTCATTTTCCATAATACCTAAATCTTTTAATTCGGAAAAATATCCAGATACGTCAGATTAAACTCAACGCATACAGCTTATTTCCGCAAATTTTCCAAAATAGCCAGCGTAGGCGCCGATTGATTCATGGTGTAAAAATGCAGCCCTGGCGCACCAGCGTCTAATAAACGTTGACAAAGATTACTCACTAAATCTAACCCAAAAGCTTGTATAGCAGCACGGTCATCGCCAAAACCTTCCAGACGTTTACGCATCCAACGAGGGATATCCGCGCCACACATTTCTGAAAAACGGAACAATTGCGAATATTGCGTTATTGGCATTATGCCTGGAACAATGGGGATAGTGATGCCGTTTTTTTCACAATTATCCACGAAATAAAAATACGCTTCAGCATTATAAAAATACTGGGTGATCGCAGCGTTTGCACCCGCATCTACTTTACGCTTGAAATTCTTAAAATCTTCCACGGCACTGGTTGATTGCGGATGCACTTCAGGATAGGCTGCAACATGAATTTGAAAACAATCATCAGTTTCGTGGCGAATAAATTCAACTAGCTCGTTAGCATACCGAAATTCACCCGCAGACATCATGCCTGAAGGCAAATCCCCTCTTAAAGCTACGATTTTGCCTATATTATGCTCTTGGTAATCTTTTAGAATACTGCGGATATTCGCCTTAGTTGAGGCCACACAAGATAAATGCGGCGCCGCCGCTATCCCTTTGGATTGAATATCGACAACCGTATCAAAAGTCTTGTCCCGTGTAGAGCCACCAGCACCAAAAGTAACCGAAAAAAAATCGGGGTTAAGCGCTGCCAGTTTGCTATGCACCACTTGCAAACTAGCCGCACCCTCTTCGGTTTTTGGCGGATAAAATTCAAAACTGAATAATTGCGAAGGTTGTATTTGCATAAAAGCACCTGATCTGACTACCCATGAAGGTTAGGGGCATCAATTGACAATATAAAATAAAGACAATAACTTGATATAAAAAGAGCCAGATAAAGTACTACTTCATCCAGCTCTTTGATTATACTACCAATACTCGATCACAGCAGGGTGCTTAATAACGATAATGATCACCTTTAAACGGCCCTGTAACCGGCACATTGATGTATTTTGCTTGCGCGTCAGTTAATACTGTCAGGTGTACGCCCAATTGCTGTAAATGTGATGCAGCAACTTTTTCATCCAATTGTTTTGGTAATACATATACTTGATTTTTATAGTTTGCGGCATTTTTCCACAATTCAATTTGCGCCAATACTTGATTACAAAATGAATTAGACATGACGAAGCTTGGGTGACCCGTACCACAACCCAAGTTTACCAATCGGCCTTCAGCCAAAATAATCAAACGCTTACCATCAGGAAAGATAACATGATCCACTTGTGGCTTAATGTTTTCCCATTGATACTGCTTCAAAGAAGCAATTTCAATTTCAGCATCAAAATGACCGATATTACAAACAATCGCTTGATCACGCATGACTTTTAAATGCTCATGCCGAATAACACCAAAATTACCGGTTGCCGTTACAAAAATGTTAGCAATCGGCGCAGCTTCTTCCATTGTTACGACGCGATAACCTTCCATTGCTGCCTGTAGCGCACAGATAGGATCAATTTCAGTAATCCACACCGTCGCGCCTAAACCACGCAACGATTGTGCACTGCCTTTGCCGACATCACCATAACCACAAACTACTGCAATTTTACCGGCAACCATCACATCGGTTGCGCGTTTAATGGAATCCACTAAGGATTCTCTACAGCCATAAAGATTATCGAATTTAGATTTGGTGACTGAATCGTTGACGTTAAACGCAGGTACTTTTAAAGTGCCTTTCGCGACCATTTCATGCAACCGCAATACACCGGTCGTGGTTTCTTCGGATAAGCCTTTAACATCCGTCATTAACTGTGGATATTTGTTGTGCATCATCGTAGTTAAATCACCGCCATCATCCAAAATCATATTCGGACGCCAGCCATTAGCACCTTCTATGGTTTGTTCAATACACCAATCAGCTTCTGCTTCAGTTTCGCCTTTCCAAGCAAATACGGGAATGCCCACAGCAGCAATAGCCGCGGCAGCATGATCTTGGGTTGAAAAAATATTACACGATGACCAGCGCACTTCTGCACCTAACGCTGTTAAAGTTTCAATCAAAACTGCTGTTTGAATAGTCATGTGCAAACAACCCGCAATGCGCGCACCTTTCAAGGGCTTTGCTGCACCAAACTCTGTCCGCAATGCCATTAAACCCGGCATTTCCGTTTCAGCGATGTTAATTTCTTTACGACCCCAAGCTGCCAGGGCAATATCAGCAACTTTATAATCTGCTTGACTCATGGTTATTTCCTATAATGATATTTTTTAAAAATGATAAACAATGTTTAATATAACCAATGATCGACTATAGTCCAGCCGCATCTTTTAACGCATCCACTTTATCAAGCTTTTCCCAACTAAAGGAGTCTTCCGTACGTCCAAAGTGACCATAAGCAGCAGTGGTTTGATAGATGGGTTTTAATAACCCTAACATCGCAATCAAGCCTTTGGGTCTTAAATCAAAATTGTCCCGGATAATTTCTACCAATCGATCTTCACCAATTTTACCGGTACCAAAGGTTTCCACGGTAATCGAAGTCGGCTCCGCAACACCAATTGCATAGGATACCTGTATTTCGCAACGCTCAGCTAAGCCCGCAGCGACAATATTTTTGGCGACATAGCGCGCCATATAAGCGGCAGAACGATCCACTTTTGAAGGATCCTTACCGGAAAATGCACCGCCACCGTGTCTTGCCATACCACCGTAGGTGTCGACAATAATTTTACGACCTGTTAAACCACAATCCCCCACCGGCCCGCCGATAATAAATTGCCCGGTTGGGTTGATGAAGTATTTAGTGTCTTTATGTAACCACTCTTTCGGCAGCACCGGCAAAATGATTTCATCCATTACCGCTTCATGCAGTGCTTTAGCGCTAATATCTGGTGAATGTTGGGTTGACAGTACCACCGCATCAATCGCAACCGGTTTGTTATTTTCATAACGGAAAGTAATTTGACTTTTAGCATCAGGACGGAGCCATGGCAAAGTTTTATTTTTACGCACTTCCGCCTGACGCTTCACCAACAAATGGGAATAGGTGATCGGTGCGGGCATATAGACATCAGTTTCATTGCTGGCGTAACCAAACATTAAGCCCTGATCGCCTGCACCTTGTTCATGATTTTCAGAATCATCAACACCCATGGCAATATCAGCAGATTGCTTACCAATCGCATTAAGTACCGCACAGCTATTACCATCAAATCCGATTTCACCATTATCATAGCCGATGTCGCAAACGACTTTTCTGACTAACGCCTCAGTATCCACCCAAGCGTCGGTGGTTATTTCGCCGGCTAATACTACCATTCCGGTTTTAACCAAAGTTTCACAGGCTACGCGTGATTTAGGGTCTTGCGTTAATAATGCATCTAAAACTGCATCGGAAATTTGATCTGCGACTTTATCAGGGTGACCTTCAGACACTGATTCAGATGTAAAACTATAATTATTGCTCACGTCGATACCTACCTTAACCAATCAAAAAACAAATATGAAAAAGGCTGCATTTGCAGCCTTTTTTAAAAATGGTGGGCCCTGTAGGACTCGAACCTACGACCTGCCGATTATGAGTCGGACGCTCTAACCAACTGAGCTAAGGGCCCTCAAATTTTATAACTTAATCATTATCCAAAAAACACCGCAACTGTTCAGAACGGGACGGATGCCGAAGTTTTCTTAAAGCCTTAGCTTCAATTTGCCGAATCCTTTCGCGGGTTACATCAAATTGTTTACCCACTTCTTCCAGGGTATGATCCGTATTCATATTAATACCAAAGCGCATTCTTAACACTTTAGCTTCTCTTGCGGTTAACCCTGCCAATACATTTTGGGTTGACTCCCTTAAGCCCGCAAAGGTAGCCGCTTCTACCGGAGATAATACCTTCGCATCTTCGATAAAATCGCCCAAATGTGAATCTTCATCATCTCCAATCGGCGTTTCCATTGAAATCGGCTCTTTGGCTATTTTTAAAACCTTACGCACTTTATCTTCAGGCATTTCCATACGCTCTGCCAACTCTTCCGGCGTAGCTTCACGACCCAACTCCTGCAAAATCTGCCGCGAGACACGGTTTAATTTATTAATTGTCTCAATCATATGCACAGGAATACGAATTGTTCTTGCTTGATCTGCAATAGACCGAGTGATCGCCTGCCTTATCCACCAAGTCGCATAGGTTGAAAACTTATAGCCACGGCGATATTCAAACTTATCAACCGCTTTCATTAAGCCGATATTGCCTTCTTGAATTAAATCAAGAAACTGCAAGCCACGGTTGGTATATTTTTTAGCGATAGAAATAACCAATCTTAAATTAGCCTCAATCATTTCTTTCTTGGCGCGCCTAGCTTTCGCCTCGCCAATTGAAACACGACGGCTAATGTCTTTTAAGGCATTAATGGTTAACGCGTTGGAGGATTCCATTTCC
>JABFRM010000083.1 GCA_013141155.1 Methylococcaceae bacterium
GATAAACACTCACCCGCTATTATCACTTAAATTTTCAAGACGCAGCGATTCAAACTCCCGCCCAATAAAATCCATGACCAATTGCACCTTGGGCAGATAGCGATGCCGCTTATGGCACACCAGATATAAGCTGACCATCACCGTTTCACCCAGATCCACATCCAGTTCCACTAGCTCATGCAGTTCACCTAATCCGCTTTGACGATGCAAGATTTGCGGCAACAACATTGCCCCCACACCTGCCTTGCAGGCCGCCATCTGCACCAAGTAATCATCGGACGTGAAAGCTGGTTTGGCAATCTGTGCCAACTGATTGGATTCCCCAATGCTACAGGGGTTGTCAAGGCTTGCCGCCCAACCGATCCAATTCAAGTCAGCACGGGCAGGTGGGGTTTTAAACTGCGCCGCATACGCTTTAGAGCAATAAACCCGCATGGCACTGGTCACCTCGTCCACACACATCAAGTCAGCATCGGTTGGCTTACGGGTGCGTAACGACAAATCCGCTTCACCGCGCGCCAGATTCAAGGTATCTAAACCGGACAAGGCGGTGATCTGTATGTGTGGATAGGCTTGGCGTATCTTTGCCGCCATCGGTGCAAGCACTTCATAAGCAATGCTCGGCGGGGCGGCAATTCTGACGTTACCTTCTGGCTGATGGGTGGTTTGTTGGGTGATGCTCAATTCCGCCTCATTGGCCCACTCTGCCATGCGTTGCGCAGCGGGCAATAGCTTTTGTCCTGCGGCGGTTAAGCTAATGCCTTGGCTTTGGCGTAGCAACAGCGCCTCGCCCACCGTGCTTTCCAATTCAGCGATACGGCGGCTTAAGGTCGGCTGCCCAAGTTTGAGCAAACGCGCGGCGCCACTCAAGCTGCCTTGTTCATACACCGCTAAAAATAGTGCCAGGTCATCCCATCTTAACTTCATATCGTCTCGCCTATGCCATCCAAAAATGGATGATAATATCAAAATTTAGGCAATTGCCTATTGATAACTGAATGTGTGATGATGTTTACGTCAGGGCGTGTCGAAGATAGGCGACGCTTTTCCCCTTAATTTATGCAACGGTTATCGACCATGAAAAATATCTTAATCACCGGCGTATCATCAGGCATTGGTGCCGCCATCGCAGAAGCCTCTATCAACAACGGGCATACCGTTTTTGGAACGGTCCGGAATGAAACCGACGCGGCAAGATGCCAACGACAATGGGGAAATTTATTTGTACCATTGATCGCGGATATTCGGGATGCCGATGCCATAAAGGCCATTTTCAATACGGTACAACGCACCCTAATAAACGAGCCACTACACATATTGATCAACAATGCCGGTATCTTGAAACCTGCGCCCTTGGCCTTGCAGCCGATTACCGACATCGAGGAAATGCTGGAAGTCAACGTTACCTCCACCATTAGAGTGATACAAACCTTCCTGCCATTGATAAAAACCAATGCTAAGAAAACTCCATCCAAGATTATCAATATCAGCTCCATTTCCGGTCAAATTGCTGCGCCGTTTCTGGGCGGCTACACCGCCAGCAAATTTGCAATGGAAGGTTTTTCCAACAGCTTACGGCGGGAACTGATGCCGTTAGGGATACAGGTCGTTATCATAGCCCCAGGCAGTGTGCGCACACCGATTTGGAGCAAAGCATCCAACCCTAACTATTTTCCGGGCAGCCTGTATGAACAGCCCTTCAAAAAGTTCATTGCCTCCTCATTGGCAGAAGCGGAAAAAGGGCTGCAACCAACCGAAATAGCCAATTTGGTTGCAGACATTATCAACAACAAAAACCCCAAGATACGTTACAACCCTGTCCCGCAAAAATTTGCCAATTATTATTTGCCAAAACTGATGTCTGGCAAAATGCTGGATCGGCTTTTGTTTAAGGTTTTAGGCATGAAAATGATGGGGAAAAACCAATAAGCTTTACAATAAGCCCCTATGACCATTCAATTCAAATTCATTGAAAAAAGTAATATGGCAATCATCCTGCCACTCTTGCATGAACTGGACCCCTCCATTCCAGAGGCGCTGTTAAAGGCACGGCTGGCGGAGATGCTTGAACGCGGCTATGAATGCGTCGGCATTTATAGTGAAGAAGAGTTGATTGGACTATGTGGGATCTGGACGTTAGTAAAATATTATGTAGGCAAGCACATCGAGCCTGATAATGTTTACATTAAGACAGCCCATAGAAACCAAGGCATAGGCAAGGCGCTGAATGCTTGGCTGAAAAATCTAGCCTTATCGCGTGGCTGCGAGGCTATAGAGCTGAATTGTTATGCTAAAAATGAGCTGGGTCGGGCTTTTTGGGAATCGAATGGCTATTTGCCTATTGGCATCCATTACCAAAAAAAGTTAGTATGACGCGCCTGACCATCGCCACCGCCCAAGCTGGACAAGATAAAACGACAATTCGATGATACGTTTTCGCCAAGGCATTAACCGTTACCGTGGAGCATCAACCCATGTCATACCCGTATTTAAGTGATTTGGTCAATCCTATTTTTGGTACGCATTGGCCTATTCCTATTGCCCTATTTGGCAGCTTTGTCGCACTGGCGATCATAGCCGCAACTTTGGTAGCGAAACTTGAAGTCATTCGATTTGAACGATTAGGGCTTTTGCCCAGCGCGAAAATAACGCCAACTGTTTTTATTCCCCCGCATCAACTCGTTGAAAATTTGGCAATGGTCGCCGCGCTCTTTGGCATGCTTGGCGCACGCTTGTTCCACATTCTTGAATACCCAGCGGAATTTCTTGCTCACCCAATGGGCATGATCTTTACCCGCAGCGGATTCTCTGTTTATGGCGGACTGATCGTTGGCGGCATTGCCGGAGCGGTTTACTTAAAAAAGTGCGCCATCCCCTTGATCCCCATGCTGGATGCGTTAGCGCCTGCCATGATCTTAGGCTATGGCATTGGGCGGATGGGCTGCCAAATATCTGGCGACGGCGATTGGGGCATATTCGCCAATATGACCTTAAAACCCAGTTGGCTGCCTGAGTGGTTATGGGCGCAAACTTATGTAAATAATATCGCTGGGGTCATTATCCCAAGTCCCGGGGTTTATCCAACGCCGCTCTATGAAGTGTTGATGGCATTTATTATTTTTGCTGTGTTATGGGCGATCAGGAAAAGACCTTATTCAAGAGGCTACCTGTTTTCAAGCTATTTATTATTCAGTGCTTTTGAGCGGTTGCTGATTGAAAAAATCAGGGTTAATAGTGAGTATCACTTTGGGGGGATCAGCTTCACGCAAGCAGAGTTTATTTCAACGCTATTGATATTAATCGGGTTATGGGGCATTTTAAAAACAACCCAAGCAAAGTGCATCCCCAAAATTGGCTTTTCTATCTTTATTTTGGGCGCGTTATCTGCCTGTGCCACATTGTAAAACATGAATACCATCCACGCACGCCAAGCCGTTTTGTCTGATCTCGACGCACTCGCACCACTTTTTGACGATTATCGCCAGTTTTACGGACGAACCGCTCATGTTCCAGCCGCTAGGGCATTTTTATTGGACCGTTTTAATCACGGCGAATCGACCTTGTTCATTGCCAATGAAGGCAATGCTGCTGTTGGCTTCATCCAACTTTATCCCAGTTTTTCTTCGGTGTCACTTGCCAGGACATTCATACTCAATGACTTGTTTGTGCAAGAATGCGCACGCAGAAAAGGCGTGGCTTCAAAACTGCTGCTGGCTGCTGTTGAGTTTGCCAATACCTTAGGCGCGATTCGCGTTTCCCTATCGACGGCGACTAACAACGAAGCAGCCCAAAAGCTTTATAAATCGGCTGGCTGGCAACAAGATAAACAGTTTTTTGTGTATCACTTTGCCCTCCCGACAACCTAGATCACCATGCCGACCCATAAATTCCCAACCGCCATCGTTAGCGCGGATGCTGCACCTAAGATAACACCCACAAATTATCCTGAGCCTTTTGCTTCACGCATGGCCGGCCGGAAAAAACACCCACTTGGCGACCTCTTTGGCCTGAGCAATTTTGGTGTCAACCTAACCCGTTTAGCGCCAAACGCTGTTTCTGCCCTGCGACATGCCCACAGCAAACAAGACGAGTTTGTCTATATTTTACAAGGGCAACCCACGCTGCACACCGACGAAGGCCGAACCAAGCTTTCGCCGGGCATGTGTGCAGGTTTCAAGGCAGGTACGGGTAATGGGCATTGCCTCATAAACGAAACCACTGATGAAGTGGTTTACCTCGAAATCGGCGACCGCACATCAGGGGACGAAGGCAGCTATCCTGATGATGACCTTAAAGCCATACTGATTAAAGGAAAGTGGAAATTCACCCACACCGACGGCACGCCGTATGACTGAATCAACCCTGCTTCAAAAGAAATTTGCAGTAGCCCGCATCACTCATCTCAAACATTAGGCATTTTGTATGAATTGGCTCTACCTTGCTATCGCCATTGTCTCTGAAGTGTTCACCACCTCTGCGCTAAAAGCTTCAGATGGGTTCACACGGCTGTATCCTTCCATAATAGTAGTGGTCGGTTACGCCTTGGCTTTCTATTTTCTCTCACTCACCTTGCGGACGATTCCGGTGGGCATCGCCTATGCGGTTTGGTCGGGTGTCGGGGTCGTGCTGATTTCATTGATGGGTTGGATCCTGTATGGTCAACGGCTTGACACGCCTGCATTCATTGGCATTGGGCTGATTGCCGCCGGTGTCGTCGTACTCAATGTGTTCTCAAAAACGGTTGCCCACTAATGCCCTTCTTTACTTGGTTCGACAATGGAAAAGATTAACTTGGGTTAATTACGGACATTCGTCTTGGCAACCACAGCTCTGACGATATGGCAATTTGCGCCCCCTGTGTTGCCCATAAACCGCCGCCACCTAAAATGTTATCTTTATCAAATATCACATTTAACTATTAACCCGTCAGTATCTTAATATCGTGTACACACCTTCAAACGCACAAACCTAAGCAAACCAATTATATATCCTCTATTTGTGTGAATTTCTTCACAGACATCCCGCCTTAGCATCCCTACACTGATCATAACGTCCACTGCTTCAATTTTATTTTTTTACCGCATCAAGTTAATTAATCGTAACTGGTTGAATTAATTGCTATACGCAATTATTTATTTTTCCGGTATAGGTATTCGTACGGATAGACTAAAAATTTATTTGGAATATGATATTTTTTAAATAGTTTCGACCAAGAACTATTTAAAAATTGTAGGTTTGGATGTCCTTAATTTGTGAATTCCAAACCAGCAGCTTTGCAGCGATTTATTTTATATCACCTCATAAGCCAATGAAATAAGACAATTAAATCAATGACTCTGGGTGTTTCTAAGCTATTTTAATTTAAATAGGAGTTACACTGATGAACGAAAAAACGCTCATGCTCGGCTCCCTGCGCCCCGCGCGCATAATAGGGCTGTCACTACTTCCTCTAGGCGTGCTGTTGGCTACCGCCTTAAGCACACCGGTTCAGGCACTGACCCTAACGCTCAAGGATCAGACCACCAACGCCACGATCACGCCAGATTACAAATACATCATCAACGTCGACAATACCGGCACCACCGAACAACGTAGTCCAGACGGCGGATGTTCACCGACTAATGCAAATTATCCAGGAAACGTCAACGGTACAACCGCCGCAGATAAACCCTGCAACTGGGTGTCGATTGCTGGCGCCGCCAGTTCGGCACCGATCTTTACCCAAGGCGACCAAAGCAACATCGGTGCTGTCAGCTTGCCCACAGGCAGATACTTGATTTCGGTATTAGCCGAGGGTTACAAACTCGACGGCGAACATGTCGTCGGAACCGAATCGACATCACAAGCCGTCACCGTGAAAATGCATTCGGGCGACTTACCCCCCGCCACCATCCAATCTGCGGTATTCGAGGATATATCACCCACCAACGGCGCGCCAGACATGCCTGCGGAACATGGTTTGGCAGGATTTCAGGGGCATATCTTCGATTATATCGCTGAAGTGACCACTGATGTCGCAGGAAACCCACTCTGCGCCAAGTACGATACCAGCGGCAATTATGTGGCTGGTAGCGGCGGCATCTGCTTAAGCAAATGTTATGTGGTTGATAACGGCCTTGATATTGGCACTGTCGCCCCCGTCGATGCCGCTGGTCGCTGTCCCAGCATTCCGACTACTTTAAATCCCGGTGACCCAACGGGGCTTAGTATGATTGAAGGTGGTACGGTTCCTGCCACTGCGGTTATTGAAGGCAAACTGAAAATCCCCAATCTGGGTCCCAACCGCTACGCGCTGTCTATTACGCAGCCCAACGGATTTAATTGGCAACAAACGACTACCTTAGAAGGCAATTTGGACTGGGACGCTTGGGTTATGGAAGGCGCAACCGGTCTTGATACTGAGTTTGTCGTGGCGGGCGAACCCTTTCCTGCCGTCATCTTCGGTTATGTGCAAAAAAACACGCCTGCTTTAGGCGGTGACGGCACCATCAAAGGGGTGATTGATGCCGTAAAAGTCTACGTGCCTACCAACGGTGGATTGGCGTTACCCGGCACGATTTGGGGTGGTTTGGCTGGCGGCAAGATTGACAAGCCGGTGGATAAACCCTGGCTCTCCCTAACTGGCCTAAACGTTGGTGACACCGCGGTTTGGGTGGGTCAAGGCAATACTGACGGCTCGTTTAATATCCCCAGTGTCCCAGCGGGTAACTATACGCTGACCTGGTGGGATTCTAACCTAAACTACATTCTTGATCTCGTACAAATCTCAGTGAATCCTGGCGAAACCGTCGATATGGGCGTGTTACCCTTAAATGGCTGGTGGACTAGACTCGAGGGTTATGTCTACAACGACATTAACGAAAACGGCATTAAAGATCCTGGCGAAGTGGGTTTGGCGAATTATCCCGTGGTTTTGCGTAAACGCGAAAATTCCTTGATGGATCGTGGTGCAGTCGCCGTGACCACCGATGCCAATGGCTACTACGTGATGGAAAATGCCTATCCGATGACCCAGTGGCTGGTCGAAGAAGCTTATGACGACCTCCACTACACTACAGGCGTTACCTATCAAGCTGACAATCAACCTAACCCAACCACACTTAAAGGCGAAGGCGTGGATGTGAGCGTTTTGCCCATCATCGGCCTGTCTGGTCGTTTAGATTGGGGTAAACACAGTTATAAATCAGGCACCAATGGCGGCATTGTCGGTACAGTCAGCTACGGCACCACCCGTAATGAACTTAATCCGCAATACTCAGTGGTAGAGGATTGGCAGCCGGGTATGTCCAATATACCGGTGCATCTCTACGCCCCAGTTCCCTGCGGCACAACCACCACCAGTGTAGCC
This sequence comes from Methylococcaceae bacterium, assembly GCA_013141155.1. GTDB lineage: Bacteria > Pseudomonadota > Gammaproteobacteria > Methylococcales > Methylomonadaceae > SXIZ01. The sequence goes on from JABFRM010000083.1 coordinate 7,349, forward strand.
CCCTGTGATGCCAGTGGTCGGTATGAGCTGGAAACAGCGGGTGGCGCTTTCAAAAAAGGAGCATTACTTAATACCTACGTGACCGAAACTTGGCAACGTCCTAGTGACTGCGTGGCGCGTGGCGTTGATGGCACTAAAATTACCACCGAACGCGTGTTGCCAACAGACACCAGCAAAGAATGCTTGGAAGGCCCATTAATGGGCGTGCAATTTGGCCCGATGCCGGATGATCCGCTTGCGCCCACTAATTTTGGTGCCGCCGTGGATGGTAACTATGGTTTCGCCGAAGGCTGTTTCAACGGCACGCTGGACGCAACCGACCCTGCTAATCCGTTATGTACCGGCGGTGCATTTACATCCCTTACCCCCGCCGATTATTTGGTGGAAGTTGTAGTGCCTAACGATAGCTTAAATCGTCCAATCTACAAATTCACCCGTGAGGAAGACATCAATATCGGCAACGGCGACAATTTTGTTCCGCAAATTCCCCCACCTGAGTGTGCGGGACCTTTGCATACAGTTGACGTGGCAACCGTTGGCACTGATGGCTATGGTGTGCAAACGCTCGACGATCCTTCCGGCAATCCCTTAGGCGGGAAAATTACTGTACCGGCATCAACTGCTACGGTAAATTCAACCTTCCCTGGCTTGGATTTGACTCCACCCGTCGGCAGTCCATCCGAGGGTCAAGCAAAACCACTGTGTAACATGAAGCTGGTACGTGTCAGTAACGGCAAATCAATCGCACCAACGTTTGAAGTCTTTACCGACGTGCCACTGCCAGGGCGTTTCTGGGGTCTGATTGTGGACGATCTTAATTTCTCGTCCGATCCAAAAGCATTAAACTTCGGCGAAAAAGCGGGCGTTCCTTTTGCACCAGTGGGTATTTATGACTATACCGACCGACTAATCACCACCGTCGAGTCAGATTTCAATGGCTTATTCGACGTGCTATTGCCTTCAACCAATCGCATCAGTTGCCCAACACCCTCTGGTGTCTGTGCCAATCTCTACCGTATGGTCGGAAACGATCCCGGCGTACCAGGACATTTAAACCTCAATTACCACCCTGAGTTCCGTACCATTTCAGCAGAGTTTGAAGCCTTCCCAGGCTTGATTGTCCCTGCGGACTTGGCACCCTCACAAGTGGGCGTTTCGGTGCAAATACCCGGCGGCCAAGTCGCGCAACCCCTGAGCTGTCCGCTTAATGTCGCCGGTACCGCAGCAGCAAAATTGGTGCCTGAGCTTTACGCAGTATCTGTACCCTATGTTAATAGCACGGGATCAGTGGTTATCCAAGGTAACAACTTTGGCGCAACGCGGGGAACCGGTAACGTCTATCTTGATAATACGGCAATCGGAACCAGTGCGGCTTGGGGTAATAATGCCATTACCGTAACCGTACCCAGCAGTATTCCTGCCGGCCCGCACCAGTTGACAATCGTTGCAGGAAACGGCCAGAAAACGGTGAACGGCTTAACCTTCCATGTACTGGGGGGGGTTGGCACCACTGCTTACAATCCGACGGTTCTCGAAGTCGGCCCTGGCAAAACCTATGCGCCGGTAGAGAGCTTACCATTAGTGGCCGACCATGCCATTCAACGTGCGCTTGACGCTGCACCATCTGGTGCATTGGTGGTCGTTTATCCCAACATCAACACCCCTGCTACGCCGCGTCAAAATCCACGCGGCGCTTACTACGAAAACTTAATCATCTCCAAGTCAGTTAAGTTACAAGGCGTAGGGCCAGGCAGTCCTGATGGTTCGGTACGCGGTACGATCATCGACGGTGGTGCTTTCGCTGGTGACAGCCCCGTGGCAACCGATTGGTACACCACAATCAGCACGCGGACGTGGGATGGCAATCAAACCATTTATGATGGCGCGATCATCTCTATCTACACCGCCAGCAACGCTTTTCCAACAGCGTCCAACACCAACACGGCACCGTCAATCGACGGCTTTGACCTCCGTGGTGGTAATCAACAGGGCTTTCCCACCAACATCAATGTCATTGGTGGAGGAGCTACAGGCTTACCGCCTAACGCGGTGACCCAAGGCGGGGCTATTTTTGCCAACGCTTACGCGCATAACTTGCGGATCACCAATAACGTGGTGCAAAACAATGGCGGCGCTTACGGTACCATCCGCATCGGCACCCCTAATCTGCCAGCGCCAGACACCAACCAGCACAATGACAACGTGCGCATTGCCAATAACCGCATTATTGCCAATGGCGGCACTAATCTTGCTGGCGCTATCGGGCTGTTCGCTGGCTCAAGCAACTACGAGGTGGCCTCCAACGACATTTGCGGTAACTTCTCAGCGGAGTACGGCGGGGGCATCACCTCCTATGGCCTTAACTACAACGGCGCAAGCGCTTATAACGTTAACACCAACTTCGGCGGTAAAATCCACCATAACCGCATTTACCTCAATCGTTCCTACGACGAAGGTGCTGGCATCATGATTGCGGGTGAACTGCCAGCAAATCCAGCCTTATTGTCACCAGGAGCGGGCCCTGTTGCCATCTTCAGCAACCTTATTCAGGGTAACCTGTCTAACGACGACGGCGGTGGTATCCGCTTCCTGCAAGCTGCTTCGGATTGCAACACAACGGCTGCGTATACCGCTTGTAACAGCGATGTACTTAACAACATGATCGTCAACAATGTGTCGGCTCATGAAGGCGGCGGCATCAGCTTGAACGATGCACCGAATGTTCGCGTGTACAACAACACCATCATGAAAAACATCACCACCGCCACCGCAGCCACCAGCACCGGTTCACCGGCACCTGCGGGTCTTTCTACCTCCTTGCACAGTTCGCAATTGAATACTGCACTGGGAATCGTAGCAGGTTACAGCAATCCCGTATTGTTCAACAATATCTTCTGGATAACCGTGCCGGTGCGCGTTCTGGCAGCACTGTCACGGGTATTGGCGCAACGGGTGATGCCACGGCGATTAATCCATGGGATCTGGGTTCGACTGATATTGGTGCTTTATTGGC
>JABFRM010000058.1 GCA_013141155.1 Methylococcaceae bacterium
GTTGAAACTCTGAAGCTTCCAATACAACTAGCAACAACATGCTAACCAATAACGAACCGATACTGGAGAATAATAAAATCAGTAATAATTTACGATTGATCGGTAGGTTACGAATTAACTTAATCACTGTCACGTCCTTTTATAATTTCGGCCACTTCCAATAACTTGGCACTGACGGTTAAATCACTTTCCTGTAGCATTTTTAAATTAACTTGTAGCTTTACTTTGCCTTCTCGCTTCACGAATCCAATCATGCCACCTTGCTCGACAAAAGCCTCGCCCTCCCCAACCGACAGCACTTTACCAATATCACGAATAACTAATTGATCATTCGTCCCCCAAACCGCCTTATTGTTGGCACTGACAAACACGATATGGCAAGTTTGTGTTCTACTTTCGGTGTCAAATCTAAATAATTTGATAGACAAGCCGAAAGCGGTTCTTTTTTCGATAGGATCAAGTAACTCGCCAAAGGGGTCTTGACCAAAAATGCAAATATTGAAGGTCTTGGCGTTATCCGTAGGCCAAGTAACGAATTTGATGAAATTATAGAGATACCCTGCCTTGATTTTATATTCGGCATTGTCTTCGTCAGCCACCACCGCATGGGTTGGCAGACCGCACATTAAACACGACAGCAGCAATATTTTATTGATCAATTGCATATAGGGGTAAGTTTTGTCCTGCGAAAGAGTCCATTTTAAAAACCATCAACCCATTGCTAAAAATACTTAAGCTTAGTTGACAATAAATTTGTTGCCAGTCATGAAAAATCAGTTGCGCAATCCGCAAGCATACTTCTTAGTGGAAGGTGCCGCGGATTGGGTGTGCTGCATCTTAATTACATTTTCAAGGCTTTCAGAACCTCCTGCAAAGTTTTATCGGCATCGCCAAATAACATGCGGGTGTTCTCTAACACAAACAGTGGATTGCCGACGCCTGCGTAACCAGAAGCCATGCTGCGTTTCAACACAATCGTGGTTTCGCCTTTCCAGCATTCTAATACCGGCATACCGGCAATTGGGCTGTTCGGGTCATCTAAGGCCGAAGGATTGACAATATCATTCGCACCAATGACGATGGACACATCCACTTTCGGGAAATCCTCATTGACTTCATCCATTTCAAATACGATGTCATACGGTACTTTCGCTTCCGCCAATAACACGTTCATGTGTCCGGGCATACGTCCAGCAACGGGGTGAATACCAAAACGGACGGTTTTACCCTGACTGCGTAACAGCTTGGTGATTTCATTAACGGTATGTTGCGCTTGCGCCACGGCCATGCCGTAGCCGGGGATGATCATGATGTTTTTAGAATCCAGCAGCAGTTTAGCAGTTTCATCCGCGCTAATGGCAATAACATCACCAGTGACTTCCGCCGCAGGGCCGTTAGCCCCGGTACCAAATCCCCCGGCAATAACACTGAGAAAATGCCGATTCATGGCACGGCACATTATATAGCTTAAGATAGCCCCGCTGCTACCGACCAATGCGCCAGTCACAATCAGTAAATCGTTACTGAGCATAAAGCCCGTCGCCGCCGCCGCCCACCCCGAATAACTGTTGAGCATAGAAACCACCACCGGCATATCCGCGCCGCCGATCGCCATCACCATGTGTACGCCAAACGCGAAGGCAATCAGCGTCATGACTAATAACGGAAACGTGCCGCCGCCAGTTTCCGCTTGGCCTAAGAATACCTTGCCTAACCAGATGGCCATGATTAACAAACCGAGGTTAAACAAATGCCGTCCTGGCAGGGTTAAGGGCTTGCCGTCGATGCGTCCGCTCAATTTACCGAAAGCAATCACTGACCCTGAAAAAGTCACCGCGCCAATCAAGATGCCGATATAAATTTCCACCTCATGGATGGTTTTTTCAACGCCCGTGAGCGTTAAGCTGGCATCCATAAAATTTGCGTAACCGACCAGCACCGCTGCCATACCCACTAAGCTGTGCATGATCGCGACCAGTTCTGGCATTTGCGTCATTTCAACTTTTAAGGCGGCTTTGGTGCCAATAAATCCACCGATCAATAACGCCATGATCAAGATGACGTAAGAATTTACTGAGTCGCTGAACACCGTGGCAATGATGGCAATCGCCATGCCTGCCATGCCAAAATAATTGCCGCGTCGTGCGGTTTCCTGATTGCTTAAACCGCCTAAACTTAAAATGAACAGAATGGTGGCAGCAATGTAAGACATTGTAACTAAACCTTGTGACATATCTTGCTCCTTTATTTTCTGAACATTTCAAGCATCCGCCGGGTGACTAAAAAGCCACCCGCGATGTTGATGGAGGCGATTAGGATGGCGAATCCCGCGAGTAGGCTGATGGTGATGCCGGGGGAAGAAATCTGCACCAGCGCACCGATTACGATAATGCCGCTAATGGCATTGGTCACGCTCATCAGTGGTGTATGCAAGGACGCCGAAACATTCCAGATCACCTGATAACCAATAAAACACGCCAAGACGAACACAGTAAAATGCGACATGAACGAGGTAGGTGCAACCGAGCCAATACTGAATAAGGCAATGCCGCCGAGAATAATCGGCAACAGTTGTTTTAAGGTGCTGTTTTCAGTGGTTTTTTTATGCCCGCCAGTCATTTTAATGTTGTCAGGCTTTTTGGCAGGTGCCGCCGATAACGTCGGTGCCGGTGGCGGCCAAGTGATTTTGCCCGCGTTAATGACCGTCGCACCGCGAATCACTTCATCCGCCATATTGACATTCAACACGCCGTCTTTGGCAGGGCAGAGTTCAGTGATTAAATGCCGAATATTGGTGGCGTATAACTGACTGGACTGGTTCGCCAAACGGCTGGGGAGATTGGTATAACCGATAATGGTTACGCCGTTTTTGACCACCACTTGATCTTTTTCAGTGAGGGCGCAGTTGCCACCTTGTTCTGCGGCCAGATCAACAATAACACTGCCTGCGCGCATAGATTGCACCATTTCGGCGGTGATTAATTTCGGTGCTGGTTTGCCGGGAATTAGTGCGGTGGTGATAATAATATCCACTTCTCTCGCTTGTTTTGCGAACAGCGCCATTTCTGCTGCGATAAATTCCGGCGACATGGTTTTGGCATAACCGCCGCTACCAGAGCCTTCTTCTTTAAAATCCAGCATTAAAAATTCTGCATCCATGCTTTCAATTTGTTCTTTGACTTCAGGGCGCGTATCAAATGCCCTGACAATTGCACCCATGCCTTTTGCCGCACCAATCGCCGCCAAGCCTGCAACGCCTGCACCGATCACCAGCACTTTTGCGGGCGGGATTTTACCGGCAGCGGTGATTTGTCCTGTGAAAAAGCGTCCGAAATGTTGTGCTGCTTCAACGATAGCGCGGTAACCCGCAATATTCGCCATCGAACTTAATGCATCCATTTTTTGCGCCCGGGACATGCGCGGCACGCTATCCATTCCTAAAACGGTGGCGTTTTTAGCGGCCAGCTTTTGCATCAGTTCATCGTTTTGGGCTGGCCAGATAAAGCTGATTAAATGCCCCTCTTTAGACATTAAATCCACCTCTTGCAATTCTGGTGCGCGTACCTTAATGATGAGGTCAGATTGTTTCCATAAGGCTTTGGCGGTGCTTATGACTTTAACGCCGACTTCTTTATAAGCCTGGTCGGGTATGTCCGCTGCCAATCCAGCGCCGCTCTCAATAGCGATCGAAAAACCGAGTTTTATTATTTTTTCCGCAGCTTCTGGTGTAGTCGCTACGCGTTTTTCACCTGCGTGTATTTCTTTCGGAATACCTATTTTCACAATGCCTCCTTAGGGAGTTGTTTTAGCAAAATAAAGTTCTTTTAATTTGAGCGTAACATTAGCGTGTTACCCCTTGAGCATAGGGGATTGGAGGTTAATTTTCAATCTTTTTATTACGGGTTAACAAATGTCAGACAAGTAACTTAAAAATACCGCACAGTTTTGGCTAAAACCTAAGCGAACTTATTAGGAAAATAGGGCATATTATTGCTCAGCAGGCATGGGATAAAACATTAAGCTATTTTAATGACCCTGCACTTGGCAATCGTTATGATGAAGCGAAAGGTGAATTGACTTGTGAAGATGTGGACGTTAATGGGCAGCATTTTTGGGTGAAATTAAAAGATCAAGGCGGCCTGAAGTTGGTGTCAGTTGATTTGCGCCGGATATTGCCGGCTATTTTAAGTTCAGTAGTGGATTACGATCCGATGACCGGCATTGCAAAAATACCCAAATTAATGGCGGCGGGTGTTTGTTGCGATGTTACTTTAGTGCATAAATCTAATGGAAGCTATAGTGTGAAAAATATCAGTCCTTTATAGAAATTAAAGCTTTGTATCTTGGCAGGTTAGGACTGATTTTTTAGGATGAAGGGTGTTTTTTTATTCAGTGCCAAGATACTTACGATAAGCTTCATAGCACATGAACCACAATGAGTAGACGGTAATTCGTCCCCAGAAATCAACAAAAACAATCATATCTGGGGTATTGCTGATTTTGTCTACATAAGCCAGAAACAGAAATAAGGGAATATTGATACTGATAATGAATAAAACCAACCCTCTTAATACAGGCGTGTGAGAGATATATTTTACATAGAGTGCAAAGCCAATAAACCACAACGAATAAACCGTAAAGCGTCCCCAAAAATCAATAAATACCGCTGATTTTGGATCGGTACTCAGCAGGTGAAAATAGGCCATGACTAAAAATAGCAGCGTATTGGCAACCACTAAAAATGCCAACATCTGTTTTAACGTGTGCTTTTGCGCAAGTTCCATAATGTACCTCAGTTTGAAAATGTTTTTGAATTTAGCGGCATCAACAACTGCCACGGGAATGAATTGCTAGCTTATGGCCTTTTGGGCGGCGCGCTTATCGGTGATGAGGGTATAGATAATAAGCGCGATCATTAAGATAGCGAGAATCAGGGATGAACCAATCGTACCAAATTCCAACCCGCCTTTTTCAAGCGGTTTGGTGAGCAAGTCGCCAAAGGTCGCGCCAAAGGGACGGGTCAGCACGAATGCGAGCCAAAATAGCATGACTCGATTCAGTTGTGTGGCATAGTAAGCAAGGGCGATAAGCGCAATCATGCTGCCAACAAGCGCCGCACCACCCAAAAAACCTAAGCCAGAGTCGTCAGCCAAAAAGTCCCCCACGGCGGTGCCTAGGGTATTTGAAAATAAAATGGCCACCCAATAGAAAAGCTCGGCTTGGGTGGTTTGGATATTGCTGACCGAAAGGGTCTTTTCGCTGTAACGCCAAGCTGCCAGTACGACCACTAAGCCCATGAGTAATATTAAGGCGCCTTTGGCGTAGCCTAACCCTAGCGTACGATCCATGTAGTCGGATAGCGTCGTGCCAGCGGTGCTGGTGGTAAGGATCACTGTCCAGTACAACAGCGGGTGAAAGTCGCGAGACAGCAGTTGCGCGATCACCGAAATCAAGAATAATCCCAGTAGAATAACTGAACTGAGGCCATAGCCGACGTTCAGGGTCATTGACAGTAGGTCGCCTGCGGTTTCGCCCAGGGTGGTGGCGCAGATTTTAATGATCCAAAAAATGAGATTAACTTCGGCGACTTTATTCAGGGTTGTTTGCGATGATGGCATTTTCTAACTCGGTAGCGTAATAATTACTTTTTTTCCAACAAGCTTTTGTTGATCAATTGCATTTGTTTAAAGGTTTTATCAAAACCATCATTAGAACCATCAAATGACAGAATATTGCCATGGCTGTGTGCGGCGACATTTTTCATGGTATCCAACCATTGAGTGTACAGCATTAACGCAGGATCAACTTGGCCTGCATCCATAATAGTCCCGGCTTTCGCCAAACCAGTGGCAACCTGCTCCCTAAACAACGCATTACCGGCACCTTTTAACTCCAACGCATCGCGTTCTGCTTCGGCTTTCACCCTAATAGATCTCGCTTCTGCCTCAGCCGCTCGGGTCTTAATCAGATACTGTGCCTGCGCTTCATTTTCTGCCGCCGCTTTCATATTGTTACTGGACACCACCTGCGACATAGAGCGCATGATCGCTTCATCAAAGGAAATATCATTGATTTGCAAATCCAACAAATGAAAGCCCCAATGACTTAATGATTCTTCCAGATGCTCTACCACTGCGTGAACAATTTCATGTCTAAGGGTTAAAATTTCAGCTTGTTTTTTGGTGGCGACAAAAGCTCTAATTGAACCTTCTATGCTCCTTATTAAAGTTTGCATAAAACTTTTTTCGTCTATAAAACGAAACGCAATCTTTTTAACAGTTTCCTCGTCTGAATCTTTTGCGGCAAATAAAATCAATGATTTAAAATTTACACTGGCTTGATCCAGAGAGATGGCTTCAAATTCCAGCTCGATGGAGCGATGCTGAATGGAAATTTTACTAAACACATTATCAACCAGCGGCCATTTCAGGTTAATGCCGGGTTGCAACATGCGATGGTATTTACCGAAGCGGGTAACAACGCCGATATTACCTTGTTTGACGACGACTATACTGAGCAACAGTAAGATGAATATAACGCCTGCGATGATAAAGAATGTGCCCATAACGATGTCCTATTGTGTAATGTGTTGATAATCAGTGCTAAAGGGGGAATTGCGATGAGTGATGTTCCAAAATGTACCAGCCGGTTTTTTCTTTTTTACAAACAAACGAATAGCGTGCGGGTACTTCATGTTTTTCGCCCTTTTGGTAATAGGTAAAAACATATTTACCGGACTGAATAAAAATATCGTGGTACTGACGCACTTCACAAGATTCAAAGCTGACGGATACCCTATCCAGTTCAAATAAATGTTCAAAATACTTTTTGATATGGGTATGTCCTTCCCTCAGTTCCTTGGCAAAGGTACCCCATAACAGACCTTGGTAATCATAAGTTGAGACGACAGTTAATAAGCTATGCCGATTAACGCCAAAAGCCCAGTCGTTTAGAAAGTCTTGCAGGTTTTTTTTGTCAGCAGGGTGTTTTTTAATGCTGCTATAGGTTAAGCCACCGGTCTCGCCATCCTTGTGGACGTGCATGGTTTCAGTGGAATGTGGATGAATATCATCGGCAAATTGGTGGATCAATTTGGTGAGGATGCTTAACAACGATTTTTGTTCATGTCTGTCGATAGTGAAGCTGACAAAACCGTGGATAGCCAGCACGATTAACAGGCCTTCAAAAATGCCGATTTTGAACACCAAAATACCGCAAAATAACGCCAGAATTAAGGGGTATTTGCCGTGTGCCGCCACATGTGTCAGTCCGACTATCATTTTCCAGCCGGTAAATATCATCAACACCGCCAGTGAGTATTCAGGCAGATGCTTCAGTAATTGCGGATACAAAACGAATACCAATAAGACCATTGCGGTAAATAGATTGGACAGTTTGGTCACTGCACCCGCCAAGGCATTAGTGGTACTTTTTGCTAAGCCATCTAAATTGGTCATGCCACCAAAAAAACTCGACCCCATATTGGCAATCCAAATCGACAAGAGGCTATTATTAGTATTGGCAGATCGTCCTAAAGGATCTAATTTTTCGATAGCCTTGTTACTGGTGACTTGCTCAATTACGTCAATCAGAGCGAGCATTAAGGCGTATCCCACAAATTCTGCCAACAGCAAAGGTGTGAAGTGTTCAAAATGCGGTAAAGGTGGCGTTATTACAAAAGGCACTTCTTCGATATGTAGCATCGGCAGCGGCACGTAATAACCTAGAATAACACTGAGCACAATGGTAACTACATAGGGGATGGCAGGATAGCTGGCTTTATATTTGGTGAATAAATACAGGAACATCAACAAGGAACCAATGGATATGGTCAGCATTTTGATGCGTTCAATATCGAACCAAACCGCAGAGGTTTGCAGCACATCGTAGGTATAAGGAAAAAATTTCAGGGCAATTTTTAAGCCTATCCCAGCTAAAAGCCCTTCGATTAAATAAGCGGGAATCGCTTTTAAGACATATTTTTGGAGATTGTAGCGCCAGGCGATGGCTTGTGACGAGGCGGTTAAAAATATCAAAAACGGCATATTCTCCATGCCAAATTTGTGTATGCCCAAGGCCAAAACCGGCGCTAATCCAGCGGCAACCCCAGGAACCCCGACGTAATTGCCCGGACTAAAAAGAAAGGTTGTAAAGCCGATAATACAGGCGAAAATAACCGTGATTAAGCCGGTTTGTATCGGATATTCCGACATCAGACAAATGCCGATGGTCAACGGGACAGCTACCATACCAGTGATAGTGCCGGCTAAAGCATCTTTGCGAATATTTTCAGCGGTGAAATAGGTTAAGTTCATTTTGCACCGCCTTGTAGCAATGCAATAACGGCGGTTAAGCAACTGGAAAGCAAATGCTTGCATGCGTTTGCTCTTAACCCGACCGAGCGGGTTTTTATTACTAAAGATTGCGCAATCTCAAGCATAGACATCCTCTACTTTTAAACTATTAAACGTTGCCAATCATTTAAAGTTGCAATTTACGCGCCATGATTATGTTTTTTATAACGTCATGATTAAAAGCGTTTTATAGGACTATGAATGCGGGGATGTGAACGGTGAAATTATTAAACGGTGCAAAACAACCATTGCGAAGGGTTGTTTTGCACCGTTTGCACAGAGATGATGTTGATTTGCCACTTGATTGAAGGTTTATAGCTTAGATCTCGTTTCCACGCGCTGGCGTTATTGCTTAGCATTAAGGATTGCGCGAATTCATTCGCGCTAACAGCTCAAAAATGCCGCTATAAAAAGCGCTGTTGCCGTTTTTGTAAAAAATGCTGTTCCATCCTTTTGAAATACGAAACCGTTGCATAAACAAAACCCGCCGCTACCGGTAAAGCAAAATACCAGTGCTGTTTGGCATACGCTAAAGCCGATAAGATTTCCGCACCAAAATAATAGGCTGGCGTAACGGTAATTGCCGCCCAGACCCAAGCGCTCAGTAAGTTGATGAGGGCAAATTTTTTGCCCGAGTACTTGGTAATTCCAATCGACATCGGAATAACGGTACGCAGCCCATACATATAACGCTGCATGAAAATGATCGGCCAGCCGTATTTTTTTAACAACAAATGCGCGATGGCAAATTTACGCCGCTGCGTATGTAATTTGCGTTGGATATAGCCTTTATTAAAACGGCCGATGTAAAAATAAATCTGATCGCCGGTAAACCCGCCCAGTCCGGCTATAAAAACCGTCATAAAATAATTTAGATCACCGGTATGGGCGAGGATACCCCCCATGATCAGCCCCATTTCGCCTTCGAGGATGCTCCACAGGAATAAAATAATGTAACCGTATTCTTTAAGCCAACTGATTAAGAGTTCTTCCATTTGATTTTATTATTGGTTGGATTTGAATTATTGATAACCTTAATTAAAACGATTCAGAATTCGACTTAACTGAGGGATAAACCTGTTTCGTAGTATAACGCTTGATGGCTGTTTTGGAAGAAAATCAAAATTTGATTTGGTATTAGATCCTGCTGACGTTTCATTTTAGCCATAAAAGTGCAGCCGCAAGGCAGCACCCCCTGTAGTTAATGGCTTTTTCCTCATGCCGCGTGGCAACTCGGCGATAATGCTTAAGCTTGCCAAACATACATTCCACCAAATGCCGCTCTTTAATATTGCCAAAAATCACACTCGATTTCTTCCTTGCGGTTTGATTTCGGTGGGATGACCGCTTTTATCCCCAATATTTTCAGCGGAACTGTTCATGGCACCGAGGCGCGCGCGCCATTGCGCTCCAGAACGCAATATCCATAATGTTGCACCGATAAACTGTCTGCACCTGACGGGCATTCCAATATGAATACCTGGCAACTTCTCTAAGTGCGTCGATAAGCGCCCCCATTCCTCATCACTATCTTGTTCATGCCATACAAAATTGGCAGTATTTTATACTATTGGCAAAACGCCACCAGAACAACAATCAACCCCTCTCTTTTTAGAGTAGGGGTTGGGAGGAGATTTGTTAAACGCATACCTTATTTCAATTGGCGAATTCAACTCTGAAGTGCAATTCTAGTATTCATGCAGCCTCTCGCATATTTTCGCCAAAAAATACCGCATGAGGCGTTCTATAGTTGAGTGTTTTCCGGGGGCGATGGTTGAGTTTTTTCA
>JABFRM010000123.1 GCA_013141155.1 Methylococcaceae bacterium
ATGAAAAAACTCAACCATCGCCCCCGGAAAACACTCAACTATAGAACGCCTCATGCGGTATTTTTTGGCGAAAATATGCGAGAGGCTGCATGAATACTAGAATTGCACTTCAGAGTTGAATTCGCCGATTATTGATAGGTTTCAAACAACCATCTGCTTAATGCAGATGGTTGTTTATAGCGTAAAGATTACCTTAACGATGCACATTGAGTTTAAACCATCCGGCAATACTGGCGCGTTGATGATGGGTCACGTTTACTTCGTGGGGCATTTCCTCGCTTAAAAACACCACTAAGGTACCGGCCTTGGGACGTATGCGTTGAAGCTCTACACCACTGCCATCAGCGGCATAGATTAGCAACTCGCCGCCGCCGGCATCCGGCCAGTCAGCATTTAGGTATACCACTACCGATACGATGCGATTAGCATTGCCCCGAAAGCTATCAAGATGTTTTTTATAAAACGCCCCCGCCTCGAACACCGCATAGTGCGCTTCAAATTCAAATAACCCTAAATACAAAGATTCATTAAGGCTCTGCCGCAAGGTTTCCATTAAGCTTTGGTATTGCTGCTGGCTTTTGGAGTCGTGATTTAGCCAATGGATAAAGTCACGCCTTATAGACAGATTTTGGTGTAGCAGGTCACCGCGACCTATGCTGGCGCGCGTCATCAGATTGGTTTGGTAAAGTTGGGTGGCTTCAGCGGCTAATTGACCGATAAGCAGTGGATCAAAATAATCAGCTTGCATTGCCCAGCCTTGATGATACAAATTCTTTGCTATGCGGCTATTCATTGTTGCATTGGCAAACATAAGCAAATCCTATTGATGTTGCGTTTGATAGGCATCCAGATAAAGTTTTACTACTGGATTTTTGTCTGTGGGTGAGGAAAAACCGCATCCGCGCCATGACAAAGCTTATTTCGAATAACCCAAATTTAAGTGTGCTTGATAATACTGTTGTTTAATCGCTTGTGCCAATTGATGCACAGCCATTGCATATTTATTGCTGTTGTTATATTTTTTGATGACCTTGAAATTGGGGTAAGTTTGCCAATATTCATGCCCGTGTTGGGCACCTAACATAATGGTGTCGGCATTGGTGTCGTCTAAAGTTCGTTCTGCAATGGGCTGTTTAAATTGCCAGCCATGCCGTGAAAAATAATGGGCGATACTGCCAATGGCATCTTCTTGATGCCACAGGTTGCGTTGCCCGTCTTTATTGAAATCCACCGCCAAGCGACGAAAACTGCTGGGCATAAATTGCCCAAAACCCATGGCACCTGCCCAGGAACCAACCGGCTCAAGGGGCTTGTAGCCTTCCTCACGGGCCATCAGTAAGAAGTGTTCCAATTCTTGTTTAAAAAAACTGGAGCGTCTTTGGGTATCGAAAGCCAGGGTGGTTAATGCGTCAAAGGTACAGGTGTCACCCATATTGCGCCCAAAAAACGTTTCCACCCCAATAATTGCGACAATATATTCAGGATCGACATTATAAGTGTTGCTGGCTTGTTGAATGGCCTCAGCGTTCACCGACCAAAAAGTTACGCCATTATTGATATGCGCAGTATCAACGAATTTTCTGCGATACCGTGACCAACTGCCAGGTTTGGGTTTATCGGACTTGGTACCTTGGTACAGGGGTGCATTCTCCAGGCGCATCACAAACTGCAAACGGTGTGCTTGTGAAAATAAATCATTAAGGTAGCTTTCTTCAAAGCCTTGTTTCGCCACCATCTGCTGAATAAAATGACGCACCGCTAAAGATTGGGCATAGGTTCCGGTAAGTGCATGCAGCGGATATTCATACGACTGTTTTTGGGGGAGGGCGATGGCTGGGGTAGTTGTTTGCAGTTCCTGCTTGGGGGTGCATCCGTGTATCAGAATCAAAAACACTATCGCGGCTAATTGTTTATAAACGATATTGATCACAGGGAGGCTCTCTTTGTGCATGGGGTGGATTGACTGTCTTGAAGTATAGTTGCCATCCTCAGAATAATAAGGGCGGCGCATTAATATTTCTGGGCTTAAGCGTATGTTGTTTATCACAACCATTGCGTTTGTCGGTCTGTTGCTATGTTGGTGACGATAGTGGCGGGTGTTCGTTAAGTGTTAAGTTTTAAGATTAAGTTTTCAAGTATAACGGTGCAGGCTTAACCTCTTTCCTGACTTAAAACAAATGCCCGAAAACTTTAGCCTGGCTACTTAAGGCCATTTCTAGTGCAAGAAAAAATTGAAAGTGAAGCTGATCAAGTAATGCTGACGGTTTGGCATGATCGGCGCTTTACTTTTATTTATCAGCATTAAGGGGTTACGTTGGTGGCGGGAATTGCTGGGCTATTGTGTTGTAAATGCGATAGTGTCAATATTGTGTAGATACTTATGCCATCATATAGCTGGGCAGGAAAGCGGTTATTTATTAGCAGTGGTATTAAAATTGTAAGATCGAACAATGCCGCTGCTGTCAAAGCGTACGATTAAATCTTGCGTGCTGGGATCACCAAATAAGCGGTACAAATAACGACCATAGCTCCAGGTTTTAGCGCCATTTTCACTGCCTACACGCCAAGGCGGGCCGAAAGTGGCTTGAATATCATTGATGGTGGTTTTGCCAATTTGGATTTCCATGACTCGACCCACTGGAAATTCTTTTCCAACCGTTGCGCAACCCGTCAGGGAGTAGGCGCCGGTTAACAACAGGAGAGATAAGCCGATTCGGCGATAGAAATCAGGTAATACATTCATTTGCACTGCTCACTTTAAGCTTAAAGGCTCATTCTAGCATACTTTGCCAATAGGTTTTTTAGCTAGAAACAGGGGTGATTAAACCGATTTAATGCCATCTAAACACGCTATAAACCCAGGCTTGGTTTGTCAGTATTTGGTTGTATACTACAGCCCTTTTCAGTTCATCTTAATAACGATTATGTCCACCAACATTAACACCGAAAAGTTATCCAGCGCACGTTTTGCGACAGCAACGGATGCGTTTGTTGAAGTATTTACGGCTTCGGTTGATTTTGATCAACGTATGGCCGCCCAAGATATTCAAGGCTCATTGGCACATGCGCAAATGCTGTGCAGCATCGGGGTGTTAACGCCTGATGAGTTAGCGGCAATTCAAACCGGTTTGCAACAAATCGCCGTCGAGATTGCCAATGGGACATTTCAATGGTCAGTTAAGCAGGAAGATGTACACATGAACATCGAAGCCCGCTTGACCGATTTGATCGGTATCGCGGGTAAAAAATTACACACCGGGCGTTCCAGGAATGATCAAGTGGCGACTGATATACGCCTGTATTTGCGTGCGGAAATCGCGTCAATTACCGCGCAATTACACCGACTGCAAGTCGCCTTGCTAGATTTGGCAGAAGCGCATTACAACACCATCATGCCGGGGTTTACGCATTTACAGGTCGCGCAACCCGTTACTTTCGGACATCACCTCATGGCGTGGTTTGAAATGCTTAAGCGTGACCGCGAGCGTTTGCAGGATTGCTTTAAACGCCTCAATGTCATGCCTTTAGGGGCGGCGGCCTTGGCAGGGACGAGTTACCCGATTGATCGGCACATGACTGCTGAATTATTGGGTTTTAGCCATCCGTCGGCGAATTCTTTGGATTCGGTGAGTGACCGCGATTTTGCAATTGAATTTACTGCTGTGGGCAGCATCATCATGATGCACTTGTCACGCTTTTCAGAAGAACTGATTTTATGGTCGAGCGCGCAATTTAATTTTATCGACATGCCGGATGCGTTTTGTACTGGATCCTCCATCATGCCGCAAAAGAAAAATCCCGATGTGCCGGAGTTGGTGCGCGGTAAATCTGGACGGGTAACGGGGCATTTAGTGGCATTATTGATGTTGATGAAAAGCCAGCCTTTAGCGTACAACAAAGACAATCAGGAAGATAAAGAGCCGTTGTTCGATACCGCCGATACTTTGGTTAATTGTTTGCGGGCGTTTGCGGATATGATGCCGCACATTCAACCCAACAAAGCCAATATGCTGCAATCGGCTAAACAGGGTTTTGCCACTGCCACCGATCTTGCCGATTATCTGGTAAGGAAAGGCATGGCGTTTCGGGATGCCCACGAAGCTGTGGGGTTGGCGGTGCGCTTAGGGATTAATACGCAGCGGGACTTATCGGAACTTTCTTTAGCGGAGTTGCAGCAATTTTCCAATACCATTGGTGATGATGTCTTTAAAGTGTTGTCGTTAGAAGGCTCTGTCGCTGCCCGCCAACATATTGGTGGTACTGCGCCAGACACGGTGCGTAAGGCGATTCAAACCGCGCGGGCGCAATTACTCACCGTGTAAACCATGAGGCATCTACATAAGCATAGTTATCCGTCATTCCGGCTTCCCTGCCGGAATGACATGCTTTGAAACTTGTGTAGATACCTATGCCTGTAAACACTAAAAAAACCGTTATGCGGGCGGTGGTTTATGGCAAATGATCTATACTTAAATCTGAACAGTTAAGCTTATCTTCCCTAACCTGCATAATTAAGAGATCGTCGGTGAGTCCAAAGCAACGTTATAACCCAGAAACCGTTGGCACGCAGGTAGCTGATCTTAGCCATCAGGACGTTATTCGACGTTTTAAAAAACTGCATTATTTACGTTTGGAGCGACTGCAAGGATTTTTACTGGCTAAGCAGCAGGTTTTTATCTCGTTATTACCCTTATTGTTGCATCAAAATATCCCTTTACTACCGGGTTTTATTGACGCGGATACGCCTTTTGGCATTGCCAATTATGTCCCCGATGGACAAACCCTATTAACAGCAAAAGTTTTTTCAAAATCGTATAGCTATAAAAACACCAGATCCCAGCAACCTGCGATTGACGCTATTTTTCTCATGGGTAATGTCGGGAGCATTGCGTTTGCTAAAAACCATCCTATAGATATTTGGATTTACCATCACCGTGATTTAACCACCACTCAGCGTGCAGCATTGCAGCTTAAAGTTGATAGCATTAGTGCATGGGCGGCTACGTTGGGATTGCTCGTGCAGAGTTATTTGATTGACAGTGCCGCATTTTTAAAAGGCCATGCCACACCTGTCACCATTCAAGGTAATGGTGATCTGCAACATTACTTGTTACTGGAAGCGTTTTATCGCGCTGCAATTCATATCGCCGGAAAATTCCCCGTATGGTGGCTGGTACCGCCACAGGAAGAGAAAAATTATGCCACGCATGTGCAATATTTACAAAAACAGCGCTTTATTCAGGAACACGATCTAATTGATTTAGGGGGTATTGCAGGCATTCAACCGGAAGAATTTATTAGCGCAACTTTCTGGCAATTGTATAGCGCACTGTACAAGCCTTACACCGCTTTATTGCCGTTGTTATTGTTGGAATGTTATGTCAGCGAATATCCACAACCGGATTGGCTATGTTTGCATTTGAAGCAAGCCGTCTATGAAGGTGTCATGGATGTTGATGAGCTTGATCCTTACACCTTAATTTATCGAAAAATAGAAGATTATTGTCAAAACCAACCAGAACGGCTGTTGCTGGCCAGATATTGTTTTTATCTCACTGTCGTCGGCACGTTTGCACTCCCTGCCAATCCTACGCTAGCGCAAATGCAACGCATGGAATTTGTTCAACAAGTGGCGCAAGATTGGCAATGGCCGGCCGATTTGTTGCCCGTGTTAATCAGCAATAAAACCTGGAATATCAATAAAGCGAACGCAGACTTCGCGCTAATACAAGCGCAATTACAACAAAATTACGCTAGCATCTCCGCGTTTATCCAACATTACGCGCCAGAAAGCAATAATGATTATTTCCTGGAGTTGATCAGGCGGCAATTACAGGCTTTTTTAAGTCCTAAGCCCGGTAAAATTGATGTGCTTAGCACCCAAAGCAGCGTCCGCATACAAGCGGAAGAATTCTCCCTGTTGGAGCAGGTTATCCCTGACGAACCATCGGTTTGGTGGCTTTTTTCTGGAAAAGTCATTGCCTTTAATACAGAAGATCAGCTACCGATTAAACGTTTGCGGAGCTATTTTGAAGCCTTGGTTTGGTTGGTCGCTAATGGCGTTTATCACAAGCGTATGTTGCTGACGGTTGTTGCTCAATCAATGACACTGCCACCTTTAGAGTGCCATCGCATTTGCAGATATTTGCAACAATTACTGATAAATCATATCGAAACTCCTGCACAGCGATTAGAAGCCTATCGTACTATTGATTCGGGCCTCGTCACCTTGGCGTTTATTAATTTGGGCGATGTTGAAGACATTGTGCGCAATGACAGCAAGTATATTGTCAACCAGCAAGCCGATGCTTTAAGGTATGGCACTGGCCAGCACTGTTTAATCCAAAGTATTGATAGCGTAACGCTTTCCAAATGGGGTGAAATGACCGTTAAGCGTTACTCGGGGCAGGCGGGGTTGTTTGATTATTTTACGGACATCCTGAATACCCTCGCAAAGCCTTTACAGCCTCAGCAATTTGAGTTGGCCTGTTACACGCCGATGCGCGGTAATATCATTTTGTATCGCATGAACCATATTTTTAAGCAATTATGCGCCGCGTTTGTAGCAGCAGAATCGCCGCAATTAACCCGTTACTTGCTGGCTGTCGGCAACACTTATTATTGTATTCAGCGTCGGGAAGATTTATTTACCCATTGGGAAATGTCCACAAAAGCGCAACTCTATAAAGTCTTAAGTACGCCGCAGGATAATTTTTGTCACACGGTATTTGATTCTGAAATAGGGATAAACACTTTAATTTCAATAATTTATACATTTAATCAGCCGGGTAAAATCCAGTTTTTTTACCTGAGCGATGCTACCGAGATCACGGTTTATATACTAGATGAAAAAGGTGCCTTATTTAAACAGCAACATGCACTCATCAATATTGATCAGCTTTTGCAGCATTATTCGATGTTTTTGGAGGATATGTTGAAACGGTACTTTTCTGGCCGCGAATTGTGCGTGGATTATTATGAAATGTTGCAAATGCCCAGCAAAGGCCTAAGCTGCCGGACCGTCAGTTTGAAATCTTTAAGTGTGCCGCCACAATTAGCTATTCGCCTCAAGGCAGAGCAAGCAGAAGATAAAGTTATCCGTTACCATATTAATTGCAACGAACGGGTATTTACTACGCGGGAATATGGGGCGGCGGTTTTTAGCCAAGCATCTGATTTCATTGCGCACTATCGTCGAGATCACCGTCATTCTAACTTGCAGCTTACGACGGTTGAGGTACCTTTGTCGGTGATGGGCGTCAGTGGCCCTGAGCAATTGCAAAGCATTCATGTATTGCACTATAAGCAAAAAATCGAGGCTCGGTTGCAGATATGAATGGACGCATGAGCAAACCAGCGTTTTTGATGCAGTGAACCTCCCTAAAGTGCCAACCAGATTGCACCATGACGGGCAATGGTTGGCACGCTGATTTAAGGATTAAGCAACAAGCTGTTTACGACGTGAATAGCCTGCCAATCCTATTAAGCCAGAACCCAGCAACCAAAGCGCCGCAGGAACAGGAACAGGGGCAATAGAGCCTATAGCCCCAGTATAAGCTATACTTAAAAGGTTACCATTTAAGGCTTCATTTATATCATCGTTATCAAAGCGCAGCGTAAATGTGCCGCTGTGGTTGGTTGTGCCAAAATTAAAAGAGTCAAGATCATCAACTTCGGCAGAACTGACGGTTCCGTCCGTGTCCATCACAGTGAAATAAGCTCTAGCAGAACTATTGTCGAGGGCGTCATTCGCCTCGCCAGATACCGAGGTGTTCCAATCCAGATTGAATTCCACATAACCTTGGCCGGTAATTGTAAAGCTGGCAAAATTGTAAATTCCCGCATAAGTATTGCTTTCAGCGGCACTCGGGCGACTTTCAGAGGTGGCTTGTATTAAGCCGTTATCTACTATGCCCTGACTTTCTGCACCTGCGGTTACGGCACTTAGCGAGGACGGCGTAGTGCTACTGGAGTCCTCCATTTGATCTTCGCCGGTTTGGCTAAAAACACTATTGAAGGAAGCGGTTGGAGATGTCCAGTTAAATACAACGGGGTGTACACCACCATTAGCGTTGTGCGTTACCACCTGTAAATTGTTCCAATCCAAAGTTACGTTGGCGGTTGAGGTTGCGAATGTTGTTTCCGCACCACTGGCTAATGCAACCGTAAATAAAGCCAGTAAAGCGTTCTTTTTTAAAATAGTCATGTGTGGACTCCTTATAAATAGCACTAAGTCTTAAGTGGTATGCTGTTATCGGCTTAGTGTTTGGTCAGGTTAAATAATTGATTTTATTAATTAATAATTAAAATTATTATCAACGGTTTTATTGTATCACCCGGAATTTCTTTTTCATATCCGTACGAATACCTATACGCTGAAAATAATTGGTTACTTTTTACACACTATATTCATGAGTTGTACATTTTGACTGGCATTAATTACCATCATCGGTCATCGGCAGTTCACTAAAGTTGTATTCCAGTGAAAAATTGGTGTTTTATAAATAGAAAACTTTACGCTAGACGTGTCGCGTGGCTTGGAGTGGAGCTTTATCGGATGTGGACGTCTTAGAGACGTTGCATGCAGCGTCTCTATTCTCTGTGCGGATACTGACGAAGGATTAATCAGGTGGGCGGAAGACTTTTTAGTGCGGAATATTCGTTAAATACAGATTGAAACCCTACGTTGAAACTTAACGCGTCATCATCAATAATTACCCCTACCATTAATTTCGTATTGCTTCTCAAAACCTTCGGTTAAATTATAGCCTTCATGATCCAATAAATCGGCCTTAAAAAACAAACGCATATCTATAATCCAAGCGATGCTTTTTTGTTTATCTTTTTCTATCATAAGCGTTGCAAGCTTATGATCGTCATCAAGCACCTGCGTCACAAATGTTTTCGGGGCACTAGGATCTTCTCTTAACGCCCCCGTCACAATCTTCTGGGCAGCTTCCAAGCTTAGCTTTGGCAGCGGCACTATAGGGCCATTAGCGTTTTTAGTACTTTCAAGTGACTTCGCGTCAAAATGACCAATGTCATAGACAACTTTGTAAGACACTGCCAGCAACATAGCCCCAATCCAAACTGAAAGAGCAATTTTTAAGCGTCTTCTAATGCGGGGATTGGATAGTCTTTTTAAATTAACGAGTAGGGTCATATTTTTTTATGCAGCAGCACTCAAGGGTGCTACAGGTTGTCGTGGTTTCCACCGCTTCAATAGGGAGGTAATGTATTTCGTTGACCAATTGCGTTTCTAATTCGGCTCTATTTAGCATTAATACACTCCTAAAATAACGCTCTAACGTACTGATTATACCAGCCCCATAAAAAAACTGCCCCTCAGTTTCCCAACGGCGGTTTTTAATATCGTTAGGTGGAGTGAGGTAGCAAACCTCAACATTTTGCGCGCCGATGTGTTGGGCATCATTGCATTCAGCCCAACCTACTGTGCTTGTGGGTTGCATCAGGCAAGCAATTTATCATAGTCTGCGTGACTACCAATCCAAAACCATTGAACGCCCTGATCCACCGGAATACCAAGCGCCCGATAGCCCAAACTAACGCGAACACTACGAAATGCGCCATTTTTAACAGGCTTAAATTGTAACGAAGGATGATGGGGATTTTGTTTGAGCAGTTCGTAATTATTACGAGCTTGTTGTTGAATGTCGATAGGTAAGGTGTCGAAATATCGCCAGAACTTTGAAGAAGTGAAATGTTTCAAAACTCGCGAGCCATGCCATTTTGATATTCGGCAAGTGCTTCGGCGGCTAAGGCATCTAATTTTCCTGCATTTGCATCCGCTTCTATCTGTGCATCCCAAGCAGACTCATCAAATTTTGTAAACCATTGGCGAAATTCTGCTAACTCGTGTACTGGCAATTGTTCAATAGCTTGTTCGATAGATTGAATAGAAGGCATAAAAACTCCCGTATGTTGCGTTCATTTTGTTAAGCTAATTTTAGCACGACTCTAAAATCGCACTCGCTAAAATCCGTGTAACAATCAACTGGATTCAATTATCACGGTTTGCTGGCGCGGTAGGTCGTGGTGAGCAAGGTGTTGATGCTGAACCAGCCCCA
>JABFRM010000199.1 GCA_013141155.1 Methylococcaceae bacterium
GTGCGCTGTATGCCTAATACGCCCGCCTTGGTTTTAACGGGTGCCACGGCGTTACATGCTAATGCAAAAGTGACCGGCGCCCAAAAAGACTTAGCCGAAAATATTTTGCGCGCGGTGGGCTTGGCGTTATGGGTTGATACGGAATCGGAGCTTGATGCCGTCACTGCGCTATCGGGTAGTGGCCCTGCGTACTTTTTTTTACTCATGGAAGCCATGGAAAAGGCCGCGTTGGATTTTGGGTTAACTGAAGTGCAAGCGCGTTTGTTAATTCAGCA
Source organism: Methylococcaceae bacterium (assembly GCA_013141155.1). Lineage (GTDB taxonomy): Bacteria > Pseudomonadota > Gammaproteobacteria > Methylococcales > Methylomonadaceae > SXIZ01. The sequence goes on from JABFRM010000199.1 coordinate 276, forward strand.
GACAGCTTTGGGGGCCGCAAAAATAGCGTTGGAGTCCAATGAGTCTCCAGCGCAATTACGCCAACGGGTCACTTCGCCAGGCGGAACGACTGAAGCCGCTTTGGCTTGTTTTCAGCAAGGTGGATTTACACCGCTGGTTGTCCAAGCTTTACAGGCTGCGCATGATCGCTCAGTCACCATGTCAATAGAATTAGGAGCATTATAATGGGTTCCACCTATGTCTCTGAACCAGTGATTTTTTTAATTGATACGTTATGTTCGTTGTATATTTTAGCGATTATTCTGCGCTTTTTATTACAGTGGAGCGGTGCTGATTCCTATAATCCGATTGCGCAATTACTGATTAAAATCACCCATCCGCCCTTAAAGTTTTTACGTCGATATATCCCATCGTTGCGCAAAATTGATACTTCAGCATTAGTGCTTGCCTTAGGATTGCAGATGCTGGCGGATTTCGCTATTCTGTTTCTTAAAGGCGTTACTGTTGGTATTGCTGCATTATGTGTCATCTCTTTTACACAGTTGCTGTCATTGGTCATTAATATTTTTATTTTTTCTATCTTTGTCAGTGCGTTACTCAGTTGGTTTAATCCTGGTGCTTTTCATGCCGCTGCGGGATTATTACAGCGTTTAAGTGAACCATTACTGGGTATATGCCGACAAATGTTACCTGAAGTAGGTGGTGTGGATTTTTCGTCACTATTGGCCTTAATTTTATTGCAATTGGCGAAGATGTTATTGTTGCCGCCCTTGCATGAATTAGCGAGCTTAATAGGCTAAAAATAGCGCCGAGTGAAGGCATCAATGTATCATTCACCTGACCGAGCAAGCGTTTTAGCGTGACGGGTCTTGAAATTTGAATAAGCTACTTGTTAAAATCCAATTAACATCTAAACTTATCTGTAATGTATGATTTTTTAAGGCTTGAGCCATTGTGTATGATCTTAACTGTGCTATTTAAAAATATTGGTTTAACCGCATTAATCGTAATGTTGGGTCAGAACCTCGCAGAAGCTAAAACTTATCGCTGGGTTGATGATCAGGGCAAAACGCATTTTTCTGATAAAGTACCCCCTGATCAAGTGAAATATGAGCGTGAAACGCTTAATAAAAATGCGCAAGTAACCGAAAAACTGAATAAGGCCAAAAGTCAGGAGGAGTACGAAAAAGAGCAAAATATGGAGGCTTTACGTAAAGAGCAGGAAGCACTTATTTCGAGAGAGAATGCTGAAGATCGGGTTCTGCTCAGTACCTATCGTAGCGTCGATGATTTGAATTTAACCCTTAATGGACGTATGCAGGCACTGGATGCGCAAAGACGGGTTGCGGAAGGCAATTTAAAGCGTTTGCAAAGGCAATTGGAATCGCAACAGAAAAAAGCCGCTGAGCTAGAGCGAAACGGGCAGGCCGTGACAAAAGGATTGCTTGAGGATATTCGTTCCTCTGAGCAACAGATTAAGCTCTCTACGGGTGAGATTAGTAACCATATCAATAAGAAAAATCAAATTAAGGCGGAATTTGAAACTAACATTGAGCGTTTTAAGCATTTAACCAAATCTCAATCCACAGAATCTGTTAACGCCACGGATGCGGTGCCTATTGCGGAATTAGAAGGATTATTTAATTGTACCGAGCAAGTTTTGTGCGATAAGGCGTGGGAGCATTCTAAAAGTTTTGTTAAGCATTATTCAACAACCCGAATCACTAGCAGTACCGATCAGTTAATCTTAAGTAATGAACCGGTTAAAGAAAACGATTTAAGTCTATCAGTGTCAAGAATGCAAATTGGCACGGGGCAGCAAAAATTGTTTTTAGATATTCGTTGTCATCATTCCAGAATCGGTGCGGAACTGTGTGCCAGTAAAACCGCTGCGGGCATCCGGTCTGCTTTTAAGCCTTATTTGGAGGCCGCGATAAAGTAATTGCGCGGTGTTTATCTATTGGTTTGTTACATTGCTGAACGGCACTTTGTGTGGGTGCGAATGAACTCGCCCCCACAGCTTGTCCAGCCCTTACCGCCGTCGCATTAATAGCGTACCAACCCCTTGATCGGTAAATAACTCCAGCAGAACGGCATGTTCAACCCGACCGTCAATGATATGCACGCTATTAACCCCCCCTTTAAGTGCTTCTACTGCGCAACGGGTTTTGGGGATCATGCCTCCGGAAATTGTGCCATTGGCTGTTAAAGCCTCAATATCCGCTATGTTTAAGCCAGTCAGTAACTGCCCTTGTTGATCTAAAATACCCGGGGTGTTGGTGAGTAACAAGAGCTTTTCAGCTTTTAAGACTTCCGCTACTTTGCCAGCAACTAAATCCGCATTAATATTGTAAGAACGCCCATCTTCACCGACGCCAATAGGCGCAATGACCGGGATGAAATCGCTGTTATTGAGCATTTCAACAATGCTGGGGTCAATACTCTGCACTTCGCCGACATGACCGATGTCAATAATTTCAGAGGCTTGTCCTTCTGGCATAGCGCGGGTCATGTTGATTTTCCGGGCGTGAATAAAATCACCGTCTTTGCCGGTTATGCCAATGGCTTTGCCTCCATGTCTATTGATTAAATTCACAATTTCTTTATTGACCAATCCCCCCAGCACCATTTCGACCACATCCATGGTTTCGTTATCAGTTACGCGCATGCCGTCAACAAATTCTGAAGTTTTGCCTAGGCGTTTTAATAAGTCGCCAATTTGTGGGCCGCCACCGTGGACAACAATTGGGTTGATGCCAACTGATTTCATTAATACAATGTCGCGTGCAAAACTGTGCTTTAACGCATCGTCAATCATCGCGTTACCGCCGAATTTTACGACCACGGTTTTGTTATTGAAACGTTGGATATAAGGTAATGCTTCACACAAGTACTGGGCAATCTGGTGTGCTGTTGTTGTTTTCATGGCGTTTTGGTTTTTCATCAAAGCTGTAAAGTGGCTATTTTACGCAAGGCCGACTATTTTAGCCATCTTGAAATTCGGTGCTTAGGGCCGGTTTTCTGGCAGGGTTAGACAAGGCCGAAAATATAGCCGCGCTGTCACGGACATCCGCAGAGAGTATTTCGAGCAGGCGGGCAGCGGCATACAAGGCATCATCTAGCCCTGACCAGCGATCATTAAACATCATCCGTCCATTCATCTCACCTGCGAATGCTGCGCTGGTTTCTTTTAATTTAGCGCGTAATAAGGCCTGTCCTCCTTTGCATACTAAGGGTCGTCCGCCATATTGGGTGATTTGTTCGGTTATTTGCGGGGAACATTTTTCATCGTAAATAATATCTGCGCCTGGTTTGGTTTGAAGAATATTTTTGGCAAATAACAGTATTTGCCTATCAGGCGCAATAAGTTTACCGGCAGAATCAACCAGGCCTAAACGATCCCCGTCACCATTGAAAGCAATGCCAATATCAGCTTGATAATGATGGACCGCAGCCATTAAATCACTCATATTCTCCGATTTACTGGGGTCGGGGAAGTGGTTCGGAAAGTCGCCGTTAATTTCGCAGAATAATTCAATGACTTCACACCCCAATGCTTTTAGTAGTTTGGGTGCAATGAGGCTGGTTACCCCGTTGCCGCAGTCCAACACCACTTTTAGCGGATTGATGAGCTGTATATCTTTGGTGATTTTGTTGAGATAGTCATTGCTGTAACGATTGTTTCTTTCAATACTGCCGGATGCGTTAAGCGTGTAGTTTTCGGTACCCATTCGTTTTTTTAAGGCGGCTAGCTGTTTTTCGTTGCTGGGTTCACCGTTAATCAGAAATTTTAAGCCGTTGACTTGCCCTGTGCTATGACCGCCGGTAATCATTACGCCACTTGCGCCTTCCGTTTGAAGTGCGACAAAATACAGTAAGGGGATCGGAACCTGACCTATATCTAATACATTTAGCCCTGTTGCGATAACGCCTTTTGCAAAGGCTTCTGCGAAAGCAGGGCTGGAATGCCGAGCATCATGGCCCAATATTATTTTTTTAATCTGTTGGCTGAGGAGTTCTGAACCATACGCCCTACCGATGTCATAAACCAGCGCTTTGGTCAGATGTTTATCGACAATGCCACGAATTGTGATCCCTTTAAATAGCGTGTCGAGCGTATCCTGTGCGACTGGGAATAAATTGACAGCGCTTTGACCTTCGTCGTCATTCTTGTGTTCATGGCTTTCGCTGGTCTCCGAGGGAATTGTTATTGCTGTTGAAATTGAAAAATTAAAGCCTTCCGATTCTTCGGAAAAATGATAAGGGGCGGTTTCTGCTTGCGGTTGTAGAGATTTCTTGAGCGTGCGATCAAACGCTGTAATTGATTCAATCATAAAGTGCATTTCGCTAAATTTAACCGGATAATTCTCCTGTAAGCGATTGCTGAGTAAATCCTTTGTTGCTGCGATCACTACACCGCGATCCCTGACAAATAAATTTTCAAAATATCGGTAAGCTTGGAAACAAAGTAAAACCGCTAATAACGCTGCCGCCACGATAAGTGCGGCAAACAGACTTTTCAACGTCGAATCGAGGGCTGGCGCACTGGCATATTCTATACGCCAATTTGAATTATCAACGTTGATTTGCTGCGTGGCGGCATCTTTAAGTGTCGATTCGCCGTGTTCTTGCAAGGGTAATTTGCCCTGCATTAAACGCATGTAGCCATCGTTAATGGTCGCAGTTTGGATGCTTTGATTAATGGGAGTGACCGTAATGCTGGCTAATAACACCCCAATTGTCGTATTGTTTTGGGTGGTTTTGGCGGCGATGGCTAAATGTTGATTGTTGCCTTGTTCATGCACCGCCGGTAATTGTTGGTTGGTAAAACTTTCGCGTACCATTTCTTGGTCAGCGAAACCCATGGCAGGTGCAGTTACAGTCTGGTTTGGCGTTTCCGGTAACACTAAGCGAATTTTTATTGCACCGGGAATGTATTGCTCTAGTTGTGTCGCGGTTTGTTCCAGCTTAAGCGGATCGGCTGAGTTAAACGCAGCGATAACGGGGGGGGATTGTGCCAGGGTGGCGACTAATTGTTGTAGCAGAGCAATCCGCCCCGATAAAGTGGCTGCAATTCCTGCCGCAGTTGCTTGCATGGCCTGCTGCTTGGATTGCTCTATTTGCGTGCTGGATAGCCAGCAAACGCTGCTACCGACACTTAATATCATTAACACAGCGACGGCTGTAAGTATTGTGAATATGCGTTTCATAGGTGTTCCAGACAGCAAAAAAGTTAGTGGCGTCCAGTATGACCAAAACCGCCGTCACCGCGTAAACTGGCGTCAAACTCAGTGACCTGTTCAAATGCAACCTGCACAATTGGCACAAAAACCATTTGTGCAATACGTTCACCGATGGCGACAGTAAAGGGAATGCTGCTTCTATTCCAGCAAGAAACCAACACTTGCCCTTGATAATCGGCATCAATCAATCCGACGAGATTACCCAGTACGATGCCGTGTTTATGCCCCAAGCCTGAGCGCGGCAATAACACCGCAGCAAGTCCAGGATCGCTAATATGAATGGCTAAGCCGGTTGGGATAAGGGCTGATGCACCGGGATTTAAAATCAGCGGCTCATCAAGACAGGCGCGTAAATCCAGACCAGCAGAACCAGGTGTTGCGTACTCCGGTAAAGGGATTTCGTTGCCCAGGCGTGAGTCTAAAATTTTAAGCTGTATTTTTTGCATAGTGTTTCTCATTAAATCGGGTGGCTATTAAATGGATCAATTGTGTTGCCAGTATAGTCTTATCCATCAAGGCAAAAGTTTGCTGACCCGTGTTCCAGAATACGGTCAAGGCATTTTGATCGGATTCAAAACCGCCTTGTTCGCGTCCTACCCAGTTAGCGGCGACCATGTCGAGTTGCTTGCGATGCAGTTTGTCCAACGCGTTCTGTTCAAGATGATCTGTTTCTGCCGCGAAACCAACGCTGAAAGGTGCATTCGACAAATTGGCGACAGTGGCTAAAATATCCTGTGTCTTCAATAAATTCAGCGTAGTTTGCTCGGCCTGTTTTTTAATCTTAGCGGGTTGGCTGATCTCAGGTGTGTAGTCTGCAACTGCCGCTGCGCCAATGAAAATGTCACAATGCGGCACTTCCGCCATGACCGCCGCACTCATCTGTGCGGCGGTTTCGACGTAAACGGCCTTAACCCCTCTGGGAGCCATTAACGATACGGGCCCGCTGACTAATGTCACTTCTGCACCGGCTGCCAAAGCCGATGATGCTAGAGCATAGCCCATTTTCCCTGAACTGCGATTGCTAATGTAGCGCACCGGATCCAGTGGCTCGCGCGTCGGGCCTGCGGTAATCAGCACTTTTTTACCGTGCAAAACCTGAGTTGCCGCAACTTGCATGACGCGCGCGCAAATGCTGGCGGGTTCAGCCATGCGCCCAATTCCAACATCGCCACAGGCCTGTTCACCGCTCTCGGGTGCTATCAGCTTGACGCCCTGTTGCAGTAATTGTTGCAGATTTTGTTGCGTGATCGGTTTATGCCACATTGCTTGATTCATCGCGGGTGCCACGTACACAGGACAATCCACTGCCAGATACAGGGTGCTGAGTAAATCATCTGCCAACCCGTGGCTAAGCTTGGCCAGTACATTGGCGGTAGCGGGTGCGATCAGCAATATCTCCGCCCAGCGCGCCAGTGCGATATGCCCCATGGCGTATTCAGCTTCCGGTGTCAGTAGCTCGGTATGCACCGGATGACCTGATAAGGTTTGAAAAGTTAATGGCGTGACAAACTGTAAGGCGGATTGGGTCATGATCACCTGCACCTCCGCACCTTGTTTGACCAGTAGCCTGACCAGTTCGGCACATTTATAAGCCGCAATGCCGCCGCTGATGGCTAAGAGAATTCGCTTTTTAATAGTAGTTACCTTGGGTTTACTGAACGCTGTATTGCCTCCAGTATAGTCAAAATCTGCAATTCTTAAACCTATTAACGCAATTAATTAGGGTATGGCAAAATCGCCAGGCTTATTTTACCTGGCGTTTACGCAATAGCTGGCTATAATTCCCCTAACACATAACCGTAACAGCGAAATTACAATGGGTATCAATGATTGGCCTGCCGATGAGCGACCACGGGAGAAGTTATTGCAACGCGGCTCTGCGGCATTAACCAATGCTGAACTGCTGGCTATTTTCTTGCGTACCGGCACGCCAGGTAAATCGGCGGTGGATTTGGCGCGTGAACTGCTCACTACCTTTGGCTCTTTGCGTGGTTTGCTCAATGCAGATCGGGCGCATTTTTGTCAGGGCCTGGGCCTGGGCGATGCTAAATATGCACAACTACAAGCAGTCTTGGAAATGGCGCGCAGGCATTTTGCCGAAGTCCTACAAAAAGGTGATGCCCTAACCAGCCCAGAAATAACCCGCGCTTACTTGAGCGCACAATTGCGCGGCTATCATTTTGAAGTGTTTGCGTGTTTGTTCTTGGATAACCAGCACCGTGTCATCCAATTGGAAGAACTGTTTCGCGGCACCATCGACAGTGCCAGTGTCTACCCGCGCGAGGTGGTGAAACGCGCCTTGTACCACAATGCTGCTGCGGTTATTTTTGCCCACAATCATCCGTCCGGCATTAATGAACCCAGCCATTCTGACCGCGACATCACTGATAAATTAAAGCAAGCTTTGGCATTATTGGATATTCGGGTGCTGGATCATTTTATCGTGGGTGAGGGTGTGCCTTATTCGTTTGCCGAGCATGGGTTGCTATAGTAACTGATGTTACGCAGATTGGTATGGTGCCGTTGTAGGTATTAAAACAAATAGTTGTAATTTTAGACGACTGGTCACATAATGATTGCCATGCCTACCTTAAATAAACAGCTCAAACGTGAGCAATTGCTGGATCAAGGCGTTAGCCTGTTAATGGAACAGGGCTATCACGGGACGGGCTTAAAAAAAATATTGGATACGGTGCAAATACCTAAGGGGTCTTTTTATCATTATTTTGAGAGTAAAGAAGCATTTGGCGCGGAAGTGATTACCCATTATATTAATCCATTTATCGTGCAATTATCTGGTCACCTTAATAATCCTGAATTAGATGGTTTGTCAGCACTTAATGCCTATTTTGGGGAGTTAGTCACTGAGCTGGGGCGGGGCGATTTTAAGGGCGGCTGTTTATTAGGCAATTTAATGGGTGAGATTGGTGATACCAGTGATATTTGCCGGGCATCACTAAAACAGGCGGTAAGACGGTATCGGGACTTACTGGCCTTAGGCTTAGCGAAAGCTCAGTTAGAAGGCACGGTCAGGACCGATAAAACCGCTGAACGCTTAGCGGATTTGTTGGTTAATGCTTGGCAGGGGGCGCTGTTGCGCATGAAAATAGAACAATCTGTTGTGCCGGTAAAGGATTGTTGTGAGGATTTATTGGGCGATTATTTTAAAGCCTGATTTTTAAAGCACCGAAGATTTCGGCGCATTATTTTTTAAACATTAAAGGAAGTGATCAATATGCCAAAATTTATTATTGAACGTGACATACCCGGCGCAGGCGCGTTAACCGCACAAGAATTACAAGCCATTTCACAAACCTCCTGTGGTGTGCTGCGTAACATGGGGCCAAGCATTCAGTGGCAAGAAAGTTATGTAACCGATAACAAGGTGTATTGTATTTATATCGCACCCAATGCCGAAACCATCCGTGAACATGCGCAACAAGGCGGTTTTCCTGCCAATAGTGTGGTAGAGATTAAACGGATGATTGACCCCACTACGGCGGAATAGCTTTTTAAAAAAAGTTGATCGGTATGTTAAGCGAATGGAGCAAGCACGAAAAGATCGTCGCCAGAAAAGCGTTTGATCTGGCGCTGGCAAGACGCAATCAGCAATTGATTGAGCAAGTCAATAACACCCATGCCAAGTCTGTCGATGAGGTATGGGCGTTGCTTGAGGTGTTACAAACAGCTAATCGAGATATGCAGCGTGTTTTTGATTTTCGCTATTCACAACTTGACCTGGTTTTTCTAAGGTTGATTCATGACGGGCTGTTGTCAATAGCAGAGTTGGAAGGGTTAGGCCCAGAGCGGCTTAAGCGTTATCAAGCACATCCTGATTTTCTGAATGGCCGTGACGCTGATTAGCGCCAGTAACTCACCAAGGTAAGTCATAAAAAACCATAACCCTTTAAAATACCATTAGGAAAGGCCTATTGATAAAACACCCCTAAGTTTTTACCATTAATAACTATAAGCAGGAAGGATATGAAAACATACACACCTATAACAATAAAAACCATCCATGACACCTTGCGCAGCGCTGCTTTCGCGGTTTCTGCCGTTGCTTTGGCCAGTCTGTCTATTTCTATAACCCAAGCTGATGAAACTTGTTTGTCGCCTTACATGCCTAAGATTAAAGGTCAGGAAGATTTTGTCTATATTTGGACGCTAGGCGTGGAAGGGCTGGGCGATGAGCAAGATAAAATGGTCACCGTCGATGTTAATCCCAAATCCAAACAATACGGCAAAGTCATCAATAGCTTGTCAGTGGGCGGTCGTAATGAAGCGCATCACTCCGATTTCACTGATGATCGGCAATATTTATGGGCAGGGGGGCTCGACACCAACAAGATTTTTATTTTTGACGTCCACAGTGATCCTGCAAAACCAACACTGACCAAAACCATTACCGATTTCACCGCTAAAAGCGGCGGTATCGTCGGCCCGCATTCCACTTATGCGCTGCCTGGCAGAATCATGATCACCGGTTTGTCGAATAACAAAGACCACGGCGGTCGCACAGCGTTGGTGGAATACACTAACGACGGTGATTATATTGCCACCCATTGGATGCCGACCGAT
>JABFRM010000150.1 GCA_013141155.1 Methylococcaceae bacterium
TCTGGTCTGCTGCTACGCCATATTTCCAAGCTATAGTCCCGTTAAAATCATCATACAATTGATTAAACCCTGCAACCTGAGTTGGCTCAATTGTTTGATTGGAGGTGCGAGTAATATTCATACTTCGAAATACCGCAGCACGAAAAGTAGTTGATAAAGAAGGGTTCCAAACAATGCCGAATTTTGGATTAACAGGGTGCCGTTTTAGTAATTTAATGATTTCTAGTTCGTCATAACTTACCCCAAACGTTGTTTCTATTTTTTCTAAACTATTAAATTTCAAATAACTATATAAGTTAGTTCTAGTTATATTTGGATTACTGATACTATTAGGTGCGTCGGGAGTAAAACCAAAACTAATATTATCAACTGTTTGATCGATATGTCCAAATCCGCTAACTAAGCTGTATTGATCGCCCATATATTGATGTTGTAATTCCGAAATTAAGCCTTTTCGCTTAATTTGAGCACCATTTCTAATAGTAATAACTTGATTTCTATTTGTGGATGGATTAAAAAATGTTTGTTGGTTAATTTGATCCTGAAAAACATCAACATCCTGGTAAATCATAGATCCTATAAGCGAAGATTTTGGTGAAAAAATATAGCGCCCACCTATTCTATAAGTGTCTATATTTCTATTTTCCTTAAATGATAACGAAAAATCAGTTGGCTCAAAATTAACTGATAAATCCCCATTCTTTCTTTCCTCATGCCTATACTCCGCTTGTAAATTAAGAGAGTCAGTAATATCCCCTTGGACAAAAGCATTATAAATATCTTGATTTAAAGCATTATTTTTCCTAAATCCATCTGTTTCATAATGAAATTGTCCCAAACTGTAAGAGCCTTTATCCCAAAGACCAGAATGAACAATATCTTCACCCCAGGTATTGTTGCCGCCGTAAATGCCCGAAGCCTGTAGGGCAAATCGGTTGCGTGCAAACAAAGGATTATATTCATTAAAAGAAAGGGAAGAAGAACCTAAACCATCTACTATCAAGATATTACTTTGAGCCAATTGGGGTTGAATCGGCGTGATGTTTATAGGTTGTAATAGCTGGGATTGCAAAAGCTCACTGACCCTCGCTATCTCATGCCGAGGTTGAGAAGCATAACTGTCAGCCAGCAAACGGTGAGCAGAAAAATTCGTTGGATCAATATTTACAGATTTCCATCCCTCAAGTAAACCTAATCTTTGAAACCCTAAATCATTATATATACGCCCTTGGGCAGCGCTTCTTGCCGCCAAATCTTTATCTAGTAACAACCTAGACCGATACACCCCCCGATTATCATTCAACTCCACCGCCTTCTGCATATCCTGTAAGGCTTCCACCGGTCTATTAGTGGTCTGTTTTAAAATGGCATCATAAAACCACGGCGTCGGGTCTTTGGCATCCATTTCTTTGGCGATTTCAAACTCTTTCCCCGCATAGTCTTTATTTCTTAATTCGTAATAGGCTTTACCCAAATAGCTGCGGATCACGGCATTATTGGGATCAAGATTCACGGCGGTTTCCAGCTCTTGCTTGCCCTCCTCTATGTCCCCTGCCCTGATTTTTGCCAAACCTAAGCCTAGCCTTGCTAAAGGATCGGATGAATCGAGTGTAATCGCTTGTTCAAAGGCTTGTTGTCCATCGCTAATATCGGTTTGTGCCAGATCAGCAAAACCCAGCACAATCTGCGTTCTCGCCAGTTTAGGGTTTAATTTTTGCGCAGTTTCTGCCGACTCCACGGCGTCATCTTGTTCGCCCGAGGCGAGTTGCAATTCTGATAATCTCGCCCACGCCAAGGCATTTTCAGGGGCGAGTTGCGTGGCTTTTTCGGTGGCTAACAACGCGGCATCAATGTTAAACAAAGATTGTTGCGCATAAGATAAGGCAATTTGCGCCGTCGCGGATTCAGGATCAAGCTTAACCGCTTGCTGGGCAAAATCCAGCGCTGCCTGTTGCTGATTTTGGGTGACGGCAATGATGGCTTGTAAGGCCAACGCATCACTTTGATTGGTATCCGAATGCAGTAGCTGTTGAATAAGCGTTTGCGCCTCGTCAACCCTGCCCACGCTTAATAGCAAAGTGGCTTGTCGCAGCATGGGATTGCTATCAGTACCTTGATAATCGAGTAGCGGCGGGTAGTAGAGTGTCCATTGCACGGCATCTTGCGGCTTAACGGTCAACGGCTGGATACGCGGCGGCTTATTGGCCTCGGCAATGCCTTCAAAGCCTTTTTTAATCTGAATCTGCCCCACTTTATTGACCGCTTTAACTTCACCATCCAAAACCGCAATTTTAGTGTGTTGTTTATCCACTAACACGGAAAATTCGGTGCCTTCATGCACGGCGTTGATGAAGGGGGTATGGACATTTAAATGTTGCGATTGCCGACTTCTGAAAAAAACCGCGCCTTCAATCAAGTTAAGTAACCAAGCAGCGGTGGTCTGTTCAGGCTCGGCAAGGCTCAACGTAGTGTTCTGGTCAAGCGTAAGCACCGCTTCGTTACGCAATCTGAGGGTGGCACGGCTGAGTTTTAAAATTCTAAGGGTATCACCTGGGCAAATTTGATCGCCAGTGTGCGCCGCATGCCAACTTTGGTCTTGTCCTGCCTGGGTTTGAACATTACCTTGCAGCGACATAATTTTGGCCACCCACTGCGTACAAACGGGTGCAGCATTAAGCGTATGAGGCAATATCAGGACAACGCTAAATAAAGTGGCTGTTGGTATATAACGCATTGTTATTATTTTTTAGGTTATTTAGACATTTACCCCGATTCATTGTCGTTAATTAAACGTGAGGGACGTTTACAGACCGAAAGAGAATTGCACAGGCATTTTAATTTTTCTGTGTTTTAGCTGGGCTTATTTTTAACATAGATTATTTCAGAACGCAATAAACAAATTAATGCCGGGGAAAACCCTATTTCCATGCGTTGCTGTAACGTTGTGCATAACCATGAGCGTTCCGGCGTTAAACCGATAAATGCTTAATTTTTTAACTGCGGAATTTAGACCCCATAGCAAACTCGCTATCAATCCAAACGTCGCTTTCATTTTGGGATTGTGCCAGTAAATACGCCAAATTTTGCTGTAAATAACGCGCATAAAACTGCGTCGGGCCATCTTCTGGGTATTGCTTACTCAGTTGCGCAAAAGCCGCTAAGGCAGCTTCCCATTGGTAATGTTGAAATAAGCTTAAGGCATTAGAAAATTGCGTGGTTAAGCTTTGCCAGTCTTCGGCAAGCTGTTCTGTGCGGCCAAGCAATTCAAATATCCGTATCGGCACGGTTTTACCTTTTAACACAAAAATACCCATTTCCCGACTGTAAAAATCGGGGAGGTTGTTAATCACGCTGACTGAAACCAAAATACGCGTACCTAACAATTTATTTAAATTTTCAATGCGGCTGGCGGTGTTGACGGTATCGCCAATCGCACGATATTCAAAATGATCCACAGCCCCCACATTACCTAAACGCATTTCGCCATAATGCAATCCCAATCGCGTAGGCAACTGATACGGTTGTGATTGATTGAATGCCTCGGTCGCTGCATTAATTGCCAGAGCGGCTTTACAGGCACTTATTCTAGGCTGCACATCAAGCTGCGGTTTAGCCCATATTGCCATTGAGGCATCGCCAATGACATCGGAGATAATGCCGTCATGTTGTTTTATCTGTGAAAACACCACGGCATAGTAGGTGTTAATTAAATTATGCAGCACTTGTGGATCGAGGGTTTCAGACAGCGTAGTATATTGACCGGCATCGGTCGCCAAGCATACCCCTTGCATCAGTTCTGCCTGATTCAAGGCGTCAAGTCCGGCTTGATTGGTCAGCTTCATAACCACCGAATCTGGCAAGTAATAACTAAACGCTTTGTGTAAATGTTGCCCCGCCAATTTATCTTTAAAATACTGTGTAACGGAAGCCAGCATTAAGACCAGTGGCATTTGTATCGCAAGCGGAATAAACAGTGGCAACCAAACATTGAGGTTAGCAAAACTCAGATACGCAATTACCCCATAGACTATACTCAACGCCAAAATAACAATCACTGACACGCGATAAGCCCAATAACAACAAACCGCCATTAATAAAACTCCCCAGCCTATCAATAGCGATAGTTGATAAGGTATCGCTAACGGCAAAAACCAGGATTGCCTTATAAGATTAGCAACCGCAGTTGCTGCAAGCTCTACATGACTAACGGTCTGACTCTCGGGTTTTGAATATACGGTATAAAAACCTTGATTCATTTCAGGCTCAATATCTTCGGAATATCCGACTAATACTACTTTTTGCTGAAATAAATTCAATTTTAAGCTGCTCGGCAATAAGGCTTGATAGAACGGAACCGTGGTAATAGTGCCGGTATCGCCAAAATAATTTAAATACAGACTTTCTGGCTTGCCAAATAAGCTCAACCAGGCACGGAGCAACTGTTTTTTTTCCGCAACAAAACTTGCGTCATCCAGGACTTGTTTAAGCTGCGTTAAAAATGCTGGATTTTTAGTGATCGCAGCTTGAATTTCTTGACTAAGATCGGTGGCTTTGCTGTTCTTACTTAATGGTTCGAGGTTAGTTGAAAATTTGGCATACAGCGCAGCATCGGTTTTATTCAGTAACTGTAAAATTTCAGCGTACGCGATTTTAAATATATACGTCTGATAAACACTCACCGGAAAAGTGGCAATATCACCAGCACTGCGTTTATACGTCCAAAATTGTTTAACGGTTGAGGCGTTTTTGGGGATAGGAAAAGGGGCAACATCAAGTGCCGCTGTGTCTAAAATGGCAATAGGGTTAAGCACGCGCTCATAACTCACACCTTTTAGGGAAGCTGTGGCAGGCAGGGTGACTTGTTTTAAACGACTGCTAAGAATAACATTTTTATGCTGGGCGATTTGTTGTGCCAATAACGTATCATTTTTTTTATCGCGGCTTTCACCAAAATAAATGTTAAAGGCAATGAGTGCCGGATTTTGCCGATTTATATTTTCAAGCAGTTGCGCATAATAGTTACGCGGCCATTTTTCAGGGTCTTCGGGTAAATGCAAAATTTCTGCTGACGCTTTATCTATACTGACAATGAGTACATTGTTAGGCGACTTGAGCGCACCACGCAGCCTAAAAAGGGTCGCTAAGCCCACCTCTTCCTCTATATTTAATCCAGCACCCGTCAAGCTGAACAAGGCGCCCAACAGCCCAATCAATAACGCCGATAACAACGCTTTAACGGTTTTTAAACACGCGTTTTTCCTTAACAGCGCCATGACGTATTTTTCTTTAAGGATCATCCAAGCAAATAAGGGATTAAAATACTTAACTGAGTTTTTTAAATTCATGGACAAATAAAACTCAAATTAGTCATTGTAGCTGGCACATTAATCAACGAGATATTTAAGATTACATCTTAACATGCGCAGCGAAATAAAAATCACTCGCATTCGTGCAAGCATAAAAGTTATCTGGATATTTGTATATAGCGACAAGCCGCCAAAATAAGGGGGAGTTTAATAACTATCACGCTATTAAAGTAGATATTGTTCTGTAACTTAAGCGGGGTTTGTACTCCGCATTTACGATATGCTATTATCTGTCTATAATCAGATTTGCTGATTATTCAACTTATTATATGGAGTTACTAATGAAATATCTTATGAAACCACTGTTAATGATAGCCTTATTCATCCTATTTAATCCTTGTATAGTATTAGCTGGCAATCAACAACAAGGCCAAGGTCAAAACCAACAGAGCAGTCACGTTTCCAGAGTCGGTGAAAAGCTGGGCGTTGGCATCGCGAATGTTGTGACGGGGGTGGTGGAAATCCCTAAAACCATCATGGTTTCCACCAAAAAGAATGGCATTGCCTACGGCGCCACAGCCGGTTTAATAACAGGTATTATGCAAATGATAGGACGCACAATGACTGGTACGCTGGATTTAGTGACTTTTATGATCCCCACAAAATCCTTGGTGCATCCGGAATATGTTTGGAATAATTTTAATCAAGAAACCACGTACTCTTCAAACTTCCAGATGCGTCGGTAGTTAACCACAAAAGTCGGGTTAGCGATAAGGTAACCCGACTTAGCCTTAGTTTCAGCGATTACTCAGCGCACCCAATTGTTCGGAGGGTGTCGCCATACATAAAAAACGCTGTTCATGATTATGTTCGAGTGCCGTGATGCGATTAACAATATCTTCAGCGCTGCTGCTGCCAATCGGGCCTGCAACCAGTCGTTCAGTTGCCGAACTTAATAAATTAACATAATTTTGATAAGGGCCTCCTGCCAACTTAGAACTCACTACAATGCCGGGGGTATCCCAGTGCGTATATTGTTTAGGTGCAGGCGTACCGGCATTGCATTCACCCATAAAAATTAAGCCGTCATTATTCACCAGCGTTTTTAAACTATTTGCAAACATCCAAAATCGCTTCTCGCTGACTTGTTCGTAATATTTCACTTCGTACGAGGAAGGCCTACAAACCCTCTCGCATGTATCCAAGCGCGGTTTTTGAGCTTCCGGCGTCAAGCCTGCCAATTTTTTGCTGTCACAAAACTTAGTATAACAAGCGGTATCAAGCGGCTGAACTGCTTGATGTTGTTGCTGTAAACGCGCCCGTACTTGTGTTTCCGGGAGCGTTAGTATTTCCTGCCAATGACTTGCCAAGTAATCACTGAACGCTTTATTTTTAGAAAGGCTATTGGTAATCGACACCACATGTTCGTTGCCTGGTTGCGCTTCGGATATTTGCAATACAGTTGCCTGATCGCCATTAACAACCCGCGTTTCGCTAATAATCTCATTACGCATCACCGGCCCATCAAAACCACCATGCGCTATAAAAATCACCCGATCAAACCGCGCACCCTGCTGCATTAACACATCGGTTTGATCATAATAATCCTGCCAACTCCGCACATTACGCAACCAATGCACTTGCGCACCGAACTGATTGCGGTAAAGTTCACTGAGTCTTCTGGCTGAAGGTTCAGGCCATAATTCATTTTCATTCGGATAATCAGGGTTGTGATACAACAACGGCACTAACAGAACCTTCTTAGGTGCTTGTTTGATACGATAGTCACTCAAACGATGCGGCTCTACTGGGCAGCTTAATGCAGCCTCCCTTGCTAAAACTTGCTGATTCAAACCCAACCCTAACGTGAGCGCTACGACACATAATAAAACTATCGGCGCTGCCCGATAAACCTGTATAAACTTCATGGCCTAATTTTTACCTTGATATGTATGGTATATAACAACATTAATATTTAAACAATCAACAGCTTCACTATTTTTCGACGTTGCTGGGTATTTTCTATAAAATGCTGACGCATGGAATCATCAACCAGCCGCCACTGCTTAATCTCATCTAAACTACGCCAGCAGCCAAGACAAACATCTTGCTCATTTAAACAACAATTTTTAATACACGGCGAGGTTACCGCTTGAGGTGCAAGCATTATTGCAACAGTGCTATTTGACATTAGGGCTCACTACAATAGGATTGATTATGAATAAGCTTAGACCAAAATTGGCTTTAGGGGGCGATGATGAGCATAAAATCTTGTAATTTTTTGATTTCATCACGTAATTGCGCTGCGGCCTCAAACTCCAAGTTCTTAGCATGCTGATACATTTGCGTCTGCATTTGCTGTAATTTTTTGCTCTGTTGTTTCGGGGTCAACACCGTATAACTGGCAATACTTTCAGCTATTTTAGTTTTAGCACGGCTCCCCTGGCTCCCAGCACCGGGTATCGAGACTTCCAAAATGTCTTTAACCGACTTAAAGATGCTTGTCGGTTCAATGTGATGTTGTATATTGTAAGCTTCCTGCTTTTCGCGGCGCCGATCCGTCTCATCTATAGCTTGCTGCATGGATTTTGTGACCCGATCCGCATATAAAATCGCCCGCCCTTTGACATTTCTGGCGGCACGCCCAATGGTCTGTACTAACGACACCACCGAGCGCAAAAAGCCTTCTTTATCGGCATCCAAAATAGCCACCAAGGATACTTCTGGGAGATCAAGACCTTCGCGTAACAAATTAATGCCCACTAAGACATCAAACACACCTAAGCGCAAATCTCGAATAATTTCGACCCGCTCCACGGTATCTACATCTGAGTGCAAATAGCGTACACGCACATCCTGTTCCAAATAATAGTCAGTTAAATCTTCCGCCATTTTTTTGGTCAGCGTGGTGACCAATACGCGTTCTTTAAGCGCCACGCGTTTATGGATTTCCGATAACAAGTCATCAATCTGCGTGATTGCCGGACGCACTTCTACAATCGGATCAAGCAATCCGGTAGGTCTGACCACTTGTTCGACAAAGACACTGGAATGTTCCCTTTCATAAATGCTGGGCGTTGCTGAAACATAAATTTTTTGCGCAGTTTTGGCTTCAAATTCGGCAAACATCAAGGGTCTATTGTCCAATGCCGAAGGCAAGCGAAAGCCATATTCCACCAGCGTTTCTTTACGCGAGCGATCGCCTTTATACATAGCGCCAATCTGCGGCACGGTCACATGGCTTTCATCAATGATCACTAAGGCATCCTGCGGCAGATAATCAAACATGGTCGGGGGCGGATCCCCCGCTTGGCGATCCGACAAATAACGGGAATAATTTTCAATGCCGGAACAGTAACCGACCTCTAAAATCATTTCCAGATCAAACTGCGTGCGCTGTTCCAGGCGTTGCGCTTCAACCAATTTATTTTGGCTATATAAATACGCTAAACGTTCTTTTAACTCGATTTTAATGGCATCAACCGCATTCAGCAATTGCTCGCGCGGGGTCACATAATGACTTTTAGGGTAAACCGTATAGCGCGCAACTTGTTTTATAATCACGCCAGTAAGCGGGTCAAACAAGGATAAGCGTTCGATTTCGTTATCAAATAACTCAATGCGTAAGGCTTCTTGATCGGATTCCGCTGGAAACACATCAATCACTTCCCCCCGCACCCGAAAAGTCGCGCGGCGCAATTCGGTATCGTTACGGGTGTATTGCATTTCCGCCAACCGTCTTAAAACAGTACGCTGATCAATCAGATCGCCGCGCACCAGATGCAACACCATCTGAAAATACGACGCAGGCTCACCCAATCCGTAAATGGCCGACACCGTCGCCACCACGATGGTATCCTTTCGTTCCATTAACGCCTTGGTTGCGGAGAGCCGCATTTGCTCAATATGCTCGTTTAGTGCGGCGTCCTTGTCAATAAAGGTATCTGAAGCGGGTACATAGGCTTCCGGCTGATAATAATCGTAGTAAGAAACAAAGTATTCCACACTGTTTTCGGGGAAAAACTCCTTCATTTCACCATAAAGCTGCGCTGCCAGGGTTTTATTCGGCGCCATGATCATGGCGGCACGCTGAACTTGCTGGATGACATTCGCAATGGTGAACGTTTTACCGGAACCCGTTACACCCAGCAAGGTCTGATGAACTTCACCATCATTCAACCCCTCCACTAATTGCTGAATAGCAACCGGTTGATCACCGGCGGGCTGATAACGACTTTGGAGTTTGAAGGGTTTTTGCACAAGAATACTGTATGAATTGAGGTTTTTTACTGCGCTGAGTAGGGAATTATTTTATCCGGTATTTTGATGGCATAAAGTGTGCGAAGGGCAAATATCGTTCCCATAAGAGAGTTTGGGAACGATAGATTCTAAATTTAATGACTGATTACTTAGGCGTTGCTAATGACTCGGCTAACTGTTTGGCAGGTATGTACCCAGGAAACACCGCCCCTTTATCGGATACGATCATCGGCGTGCCTCTTACTTCAAACTCTTGTGCCAACTGCATGTGTTTATCAATAGGATTAGGACAGGTTTTCTCTTCTATCTCTTTATCTTGTTTTGCCAAGGTTAAGGCTTTAGCGCGGTCTTTTGCGCACCAAACCGAAACTGCTTTATTGTAAGAATCAGAACCTTTGCCTGCGCGGGGGAAAAATAAATAACGCACGCTGATGCCTGCCGCCAAATATTGATCAATTTCAGAATGTAATTTACGGCAATAACCGCAATCTATATCGGTAAACACATATAC
>JABFRM010000093.1 GCA_013141155.1 Methylococcaceae bacterium
GTTCCATACCTGCTTAGGTGCTGATCCGCAGTTTGGTGATTATAACAATCGTTTGATGCGCGCTTGGAGCGACAAATGGTTGCCACAAACCGTCAATGCGCTGAAAGATTTTATGGGTATTTTCTCGAAAATCCCCGAAATCAAAGGCGTGACCAGCAAAGATGCAATTGAAGCTGCATTAGAGCGGGTGTTTGATGATTGGCAACGTGATTATGCTGCGCCTATCGGCTATAAAGTCGATACTAAAGCATTAATTAAAACCGTGTTATCAGGTCTTAAATAAGGAATCATCATGACTGTAAATAAAAATGCTTACAACGCCGGAATCATGCAGAAAAAAGGCAAAGCCTTTGCTGATGAATACTTCGCTGAAGAAAATCAGGTGTGTAAGGAAACGCATGAAGTGGTTTTGGTTTTAAAAAAATCAGACGAACTTAACACCGTGGTTGAAGAGATCCTGCTGGGGTCTCATAAAGCCCAAAACTCAACTTTGGTCGTAGAAGATCGCGCCGGTTTTTGGTGGTTAAAAGCAACCGGTAAAATTGAAATTGATTGCCGTGAAGTCTCTGAATTGTTAGGCAAACATTACAGTGTTTATGATCTTTTGGTAGACGTATCGTCAACCATTGGTCGTGCTTATACACTGGATGAGACTTTCACCATCACCTCAGAACTGATGGGTCTTGACGTTAAATTGCAAGATTTAAAAACGGCTGCATAGGAGAATACGATGGCTAAAATTCATGACAATCCCACGCGTACTGAGTGGGTAAAACAAATCGCTGGTTTGACTACAGTGGCTAAAGCACACGCGTTTTTAACGGAATTTCGTGCTAAACACATGAGTCCGTTTAAAACTGATTGGTCTTTGGAGCTTGATGGTCTGTGGATCGAGTGCAAAATTGAAGAACAATTGGCGTTGTTAAAACATAAAGAATTTAACGATACGCAATTTCTCAACAACTGTACTTGTGGCCAAAATGCCCAAAAAGTGGCTGATGAAACGGTTGCTAAAATGGCCGCTTGTAAAGACATGTATGAAGCTGAGCGCATCCATATCAACTTCAGGTTGGCGTGTAAGCCGCCGGTCATGCCTGTGAATGTGTTCATGGACACGGATCGTCTTTTGGGCACCAAGTTGATGGAGCTTAGAAATACTGATTACTACGCCTTGCCGCTGGAAGAATTGCGGAAAGTGCGTGGCGTTAAGGTTATAACGCTACAGTAAGCAGTCGTTACCCGTTTGTATGGGCTGTTTGTGTTTTAAATATGCGTTTGGCATGAACAGTTCTGCAATCCGCAAAAGTACCGTTGTTATGGGCGGTACTTTTGCACTTTCATTCATCCTCACTCACATCAGAACCGTATGATAGCAATGGCTAACGAATCAAAATCACCGCAAGCTCACTTAAGTGCTAATGCTGAGCTGACCAAACTCTATGACACCCAGCCTTATACCGCCTATACCGAAGATTTGGAATTTATGTGGCGCTGGACGATTTACCAAGACCATAAGCTGGTACAAGAAGGCTGTTCATTGACCCTGGACGCATCAAGACGCGCCGTGAATCATGTTTTAGCCTTTTTTAATGTTTCCACACAAAAATAAATAAAACAGGAGTCTTTAGTAATGGCAAGCACGCACCAAGTAACCATTATTACGCAGGATAATGAATCGGTCAGTTTTGACTGCCGCTCAGATGAAGATGTCATCACCGCCGCAGTGCGCCAAGATATTTATTTAATGTCATCGTGCCGTGAAGGCGGTTGCGCGACGTGTAAAGGATTATGCACCGAAGGTGATTACGTGTTGGGCAAATTCAGCTCCCAGGCTTTGCCCGATCAAGAGGAAGAGGCGGGCGAAGTATTGCTTTGCCGCTGTTACCCTACGACGGATATTGAAGTTGAAGTGCCGTATACCTATGAGCGCATTTCATTTTCAGCGGAAGGCTTAACCTTTGAAGCGGAAGTGGTTGAGCTGTCACAAATCTCCATCAACGTGGTTAAATTTCAACTGCGCCGCGTCGGTGATGATAAAGCGGTTAAATTTGAATCTGGGCAATTTTATGATATTGAAATTCCGGGCACCACCACAACGCGCTCTTATTCGCCTGCCAATACCAGCAATAAACAAGGCGATTTGGAGTTTTTGATCCGTATCGTAGACGGTGGACTATTTTCAGAATACTTGAAAAAAGTTGCCAAAGTCGGGCAAAGAATAAACCTTAAAGGCCCGTCAGGTATTTTTGGCCTGAAAGAAAACGGTTTTACGCCGCGCTATTTTGTAGCCGGTGGCACAGGACTCGCGCCGATATTGTCGATGGTGCGCTACATGAAAGAATGGGATGAACCGCAAAAATGCGTGATTTATTTTGGGGTCAATACCGAAGCTGAAATTTTCCATCTGGATGAATTGGATCAATTAGCCGCAGAGATGCCAACGTTGGAGTTGCGTAACTGCGTGTGGAAATGTACCGATGATTGGCATTGTGAAAAAGGCAGTGTCGTAGATATTTTACGCCGTGATTTGCAGACAACCGGTGCGAAACCTGACCTTTATCTCTGTGGGCCACCAGGGATGGTTGATGCTACCTTTGCCGTGTGTTCCGAAATGGGTATTCCGAAAGAGCGGATTTATTTGGAGAAATTTTTGCCGAGTGGGTCTTAATTAAATTAAATCTCGTTCTCACGTAACACGTTGGAACGAGAATAACCAATATCTTACAGAGAATTCAACATGCCACTAAATTGTTTAGTCTATGCCAGCCTTGCCACCCAAAAGTTTACAGATGATCAACTGCTTAGCCTTTTAAAAAAGGCGCGGGACAATAACGAACGTTTAGATATTACTGGCATGTTGCTCTACCGAGATGGCTTTTTTATGCAGGTGCTTGAAGGTGATTTGGATGATATTGAGGAGTTATTTGATGTGATCGCAGACGATTCAAGGCATAGCGATATTATCGTGGTCTATAAAAAACCTATTAAGCAGCGCAGCTTTGCAAAATGGACAATGGGTTTCAATAAAATTGACGATAAAAATATTGAATCCATTAAGGGCTTCACGCAATTTTTAAAAAATCCGACCCCCGAGTTTTTCAAACAAAATGCCAGTGAAGCCGAGGCACTTTTGGATCAATTTAAGCACCAGCTTTTATTTTAAGAAGTGATGATGTTGCAACTTGCACGACATAGATGAGGTAAAGATGAGACCTGATGATGTTGAGTTTATGGGCGACATGGTTGTACAACTGGATGCTACCATTCAAAAATTGGTTGAAGAGGAGTTGGTGCTTATCGATAAGCTTGGGGATGTCCGGGTTGAGGAGTTAAAAGAGTACTGGGATCTTACCTTAGCGCCAGACGAAGAAATGGAATTTAAGCGCACGATGGACTATTGGGACAAAATCCTGATCCGCACTTGGGCGCATTTAAAGCGCGCCCATAACTCGCGCGCTGAAGTCGGTAAAACCTTCATGAAATTAAATTCAAAATTATAATTCATAAACAAACGCATATTATGAGTAAACAAATTATATACAATCCAGAGGCGCGCTTAAAAATGCTGAACGGCATTAACCGTGTTGCCAGCGCGGTACTGGTCACGATGGGCAGCGAAGGGCCTGCGGTGATGATTCAGCATCGCACTGATGGCATTATGCCGATTTTTACCCGTGATGGCGTTACCGTCGCCAGATCAGTCACTTTTGATGACCGGATTGCCGATTTAGGTGGGCGGATGCTGCGCGATGTCGCGGGGGCGGTATCACGACAAGTGGGGGACGGAACGACCACGGCGATTGTACTGGCGCAAAAGTTGGCTCAGAATTGTTTGAAAAGCGTTGCCGCAGGTTTTCATCCCTTGCAGTTAAAAGTCGGTATGGACACCGCCTTGGCACTGGTGGAAAAAAACCTATTGGATAAGGCTGTCACAGGGGTAACGCCTGATTGGATTGAGAAAATTGCGGCAGTCGCAACCAAGAATGAGCCTGGCGTTGGTCTATTATTGGCGGAAGCGTTAGAAAAATTAGGCACGCAAGGCTCATTAAGCTTTCAATTGGGCAATGGCCTAAAAGACGAGCTGGCTATTGTGGATGGCGCAGAGTTTCAGCAAGGCTATATTTCGCCCTATTTCGTGACCGACAAAACCCGTGAAGAAGCGGTGTTGGAAAATCCCTATATTTTGCTTTACGACCGTGACATTGATGATCTCATGGACTTAGTGCCGATTTTGGAAGAGGTGAAAGCACAGGGACGTTGCTTATTGATTATTGCTGAAAATGTAATCGACAAGGCCTTGACCGGCTTGCTGCTGAATAACGTACGCGGCATTTTTAAAGTCGCCGCTGTGAAGCCGCCGGGGTTTGGTGATAAACGCCTGAATCGTCTGAAAGATTTGGCGTTATTAACCGGTGGGCAAGCAATTCTGGATGATTACAGTTCGCCCAAGCTTGAAGACGTGACCTTGGCACAATTAGGCCAAGCGCAGCGGGTGGTGATTACCGCCAGTTCCACGACCATTATTGGTGCAGTCGGTGACCAAATGTTGATCCAAGAACGTATTGCAACGTTGCGGCAAGAAGCTGATTTCATCTTGGCTAAAAAACCGGGGCAAGGCTCCCCCAGCGGCAATAAACACGACTTTGATGAACTGGAAGATCGTATCACTCTACTAGACGGCAGAACCGGCGTGTATGGTGTCGGCGGCTTGACCGATTTTGAGATAAAAGAACGGCTTGTACGCATTGAAAATGCCTATAACTCTGCGAAAGCGGCGTTAGAAGAGGGCGTTTTACCCGGCGGTGGTGTGGCTTTATACCGTTGTATGGCGGCACTGGAGGGCATGATCTGTGAAAACAGCGACCAACAGCAGGGCTTTAAGATTTTGCAGCAGGCATTGCTCGCCCCGTTGCAAACCATTGCCCAAAATGCCGGACTGAATTACGCGGCAGTGATCGCCAAGTTAGAGGCCCAAGCTGACGAGCATTTTACGTTAGATACCCACAAGCAAGTTTACGGTAATTTTTTGGAGATTGGCATTATTGATGCGGTTAAAGTCATGCGTTTGGCATTGCGGAATGCGGTCAGCGTGGTCAGCACGCTGATGACCACCGAAACGATTGTAATGAATGTACCAGATTTGTCGCTGATGGCGGGTTATTCGCCCGAATGGGCGGCAGCAACCCGTGAAGACCCTAGGGTTTAAGTTGTGCAAGCTGTGCGGGTGTTTCTCGATATTGATTAACCTAAAAAATCAGTTGGGCATGAAGAAACCCGTTCGTGCAGAGTCCAATCGAAGCATAAGCGGAGTTTGTATGGCTCAACTGAGGTTTCTGGGATTAAGTGGTGGTCTAATTTTCAGACGTAATGATTTTTTGTTTTACCTGTGTGATCCTTCCTAACCTGCCCTGAGCTTAGAGGTGCAGTCGTTATTCCATAATAGCGATAAGGCGATGCGACAATTTGTCACATTGCCTTTTTTTTTAATTTTGGTATCTTGATGGCTCTTTTTGATTTTTATAAAAATATCGAAAATTCAAAAGCTTAATGTTTTTAGCCGATACTACTTAAAACATTATTCATCAAGAGAGATTAATGGCTATTGATTACAACATTCCACATAATGTAAAAATAATACAAGACGTTTTGCTTGTCCGGCATACGCTTGCATTTGAAGTTGATCATCCCGTACTGGCGTGGCAATGGATGAATCAATCCCGTTCGGTTCCGGAAAGGGGGGAATGGGTGCGTCCAGAAGTCACCGAGGCATGGAAACGGTGTTTGGAAGATTATCATTTGCCGCTGGGTAATTATGCCCATTGGGAACCAAATAAAATAACTCGTCATACCGCCAATACCGATAAACAAGTCAGTAATATTGAAGACTTAATCAAACAATTAAGCCACAATTTCACGGTATTTCTTCAGGAAGCCGGGGTTATGATGGTACTCACAACTGCCGATGGCAGGCTGTTAACTGTGACTGGTGAAAAACATCTGCCCAGTACCTTTATGACGCAACTTTTTCGTCAAGGTGCCAGTTGGCAGGAATCAGTATTAGGCAATAATGGTATCGGTACTGCACTAAAGCTTAAACAGCCTGTTGCTTTTCAGGGCATGGAACACTTCCTCAGCGTTTTGCATCCCTTTACTA
Organism: Methylococcaceae bacterium; assembly: GCA_013141155.1. Taxonomy (GTDB): domain Bacteria; phylum Pseudomonadota; class Gammaproteobacteria; order Methylococcales; family Methylomonadaceae; genus SXIZ01. The sequence goes on from JABFRM010000093.1 coordinate 6,155, forward strand.
CGGTCGGTTACCCTTTACTGGATGATACGGGGAATTTACTGGCAATAATTGGCTTAGTCAGCAATCAGCAAGACTGTATGAACGCTCTATTTGCTTTTTTACATTTAATTTGTGTTTTGGTGCATACCAACCTGCCTTTAGCGCAAAATAAAATTGCGCAAGAACGGGTTTTAGAAAAAATCCAGTTTAAGTCGGCTAAAAAAACGCCCACCCTTGAATCAGGCATATCTCCTGCGCTGGAACTGCTTATCCAAAAAGCGGTTAAACTACAAGCGTATAAAATTCCTATCCTGATTACGGGTGAATCAGGCGTCGGTAAAGATCATTTTGTTAATTTACTTAAGCAGGCAGGGCCTAGAAAGGATGCCCCGTTTATCGCCATCAATTGCGCATCAATACCCCGTGATTTAATCGAAAGTGAATTGTTTGGGTATGAGTCAGGGAGTTTTACTGGGGCGCGCAGTAATGGTAAACCCGGAAAGTTTATGTTGGCTGACAAGGGTATTTTATTTCTGGATGAAATAGGCGATATGAGCTTTGATTTACAATCCACCTTGTTGCGGGTATTGGAAACTTCAGAGTTTACGCCAGTTGGCGGCAGTTCGCCGGTGCGCGTTGACGTACAGGTGGTTGCGGCAACCAACGTTAATTTAATGGAAGCGGTGGAGACCGGGCGTTTCCGGCGCGATCTTTATTATCGCCTTAATGGTGCGCAAATCCATCTACCATCATTACGGGAGATGCCGGATAAAAAAGCCTTGATTCATCATATTTTGCAACGTGAACTGGATATGATTGCCGTTGCAGAGCCATTTGAAATCTGTCCGGAAGTGATTAGCCTGATTGAACAACATCCTTGGCCCGGTAATATCCGGCAATTGATTAATGTGATTAGAGCCACACTTTATACCGCGAGCGGTGTATTGATTACTACGCAAGATTTGCCGTTGGATTTTATGGCAGAATTCAAGTTAATTGCGGAAAATTGTTCAACAATTGACGGTGTTCCCGCGTTTATGACGACACCTTCTGATAATGATATGCCCATGATGAGCTTATCAAACTGGGAGTTACAAGGTATTAAAATTGCCTTGAAGGAGAGTGATGGCAATATTTCTTTAGCCGCAAAAACTTTAGGCATCACCCGTTCGACGCTGTATAAAAAGATTGAGCATTTCAGGTTGGATAAAACGGGTACGGGTTTGGTGTTACCCGTTTATTAAAATGAACATACGAGAACCATGATGTTGAAGAGGATATTGAGCATATATTAATTTTACTGCGCCCTCACTAAAATATTCGCCTCTTGCTTTAGCCCGCATTATTTTAAAAAAACTTATCCATATCAAAATATCTGTCCAGATATTGTTAATGCGTACAACCCCTCCCTCTATTTAATCACCCATAATTAAAGACTAAAATGGTTTAATTTATGGCGTTTTAGGTGGCTTTATCATTAGAAACTCCATAAAATCTTGCTTTAAAAAACCTTATACAAAAATTATGTACAATTTCTGTATAGATATAGGTTGACAAAACCCCTATCGCACAGTAAATTGAGGCCAATGGTTTTAGAAACTAAAACTAAGTCGTCCTGTAATCGCTTCATCCATTTTTCAAACTGACTCCTCTATAATCCCTCCAAAGCAGTCTCTTGGGGGGTTTTTTTAGATTATTTTAAGGGAATTTTATGAGCAACATTACAACCACTGCCATGCAAGGCATCCGGTATCTTGTTGAGGCCAACTTTTATTTTGCGCTGGCTATACTTATTTTTGGCAGCGCTGTTTCTGTATCTGACACCTATTCAATTTTTGAGTTTAATGCCGATATCTACGGAGAACTGGCAAATAATATACGCATCATGATGATTTACATTGCTTTTACAGAGCTGCTCATTTTCGGTTATTGTTTTATGACTAAACAGAATCAATATTATTTGCTGGTAGGTTTTTTTCTGATTGTGATGATTGGTTCACTGGAATTTTATGGACAAGTCAACAATGTTGAAACCGATCCTAACCTCGACACCTTCTTTTTATACACCGGGGTATCTCACGTTTTATATGGCGCCATGACCAAGATAAAACCCGCTAAAAACACTGTTTAATACACAGTTTGTAATGTTGCACTAACAATTATAGTCAACGCTTATCAAATGAGGCACTTTCATGCACACACTCCTTTTACTCATACTAATGACCGGCTGCACAGGCATCCCACAAGGGCTTACTGCCATTACTGGATTTGACGTGCAACGCTACTTAGGTACTTGGCATGAAATAGCCCGACTTGACCATCGCTTTGAGCGAGGACTAGATAGTATATCTGCCACGTACAGCTTACGCGAAGATGGCGGAATAAATATTGTTAATCAAGGGTATAAATCAGACAGTGGTGAATGGACGAAAGCAGAAGGCAAAGCCTATTTTGTAGAAAAACCGGACGTGGGCAGATTAAAAGTCTCGTTTTTCGGCCCGTTCTTTGGCGGTTACAATATTATTGCACTGGACAAAAAAAATTACGCTTACGCCATGATCACCGGCCCAGATAAGGATTATCTATGGATATTATCTCGTACGCCGCAATTATCTAAACCTACCCTGCAAACATTGATTGGACAGGCAAAAGCGCAAGGATTTGCCACAGATAAATTAATTTTTGTCAAACAACCCACCTAATTCTTTGTAAATATTCAATATCCCCTAGCCCCGCTTTTTTTAAAGCGAGAAAATACCGCTTTAAAATTTTGGTAATTATAGACCACTCCCTCTCTGTGCTAAAATTCATCCCCGTAACACCCGATTAAAGCCTTCAGCCAATCTTGTCAGACCTAATGATGGCCTGTTTTAATAATCTTCTTTCCTTAACCAGATTTACCAGCCTCTACACAGTCAATATGCTGTTTAAAATAGCCCCTAAAGCGCAGCCAAGCACTGGTAGCGTTGTCGTCAAACAGGAAATTGACCATCTCCCCTGTAGCAAATGCGGCGCATTACTTAAATTCACCCCTGACACCCATCAACTCACTTGTGAATATTGCGGTCAAAGCAACCAAATTGAAGCACGTAGTGTAGCTATTCTTGAATATGATTTTCATCAGGCGCTTGAAGAACTGGCACAGGCCAAGCCGAGCAGCGAAATTTCGCAAATACACTGCGATGCTTGCGGCGCAGGGTTTAAGTTTGAAAAAAGCATTCATGCCGGTGAATGTCCTTTTTGCGGCACCGCCATCGTCACCAGCACCGCCCAAGCAAGACCCATAACCGCCAAATCCCTGTTACCCTTTAAAATTGATGAAGCAGAAGCCAAGCAACAATTTCAACGCTGGTTGAAAGGCTTATGGTTTGCGCCCAGCAAAGTCAAAAAATACGCCGATGATGATGCTAAATTGACTGGTGTTTACATCCCCTATTGGACGTTTGACAGCACTACAGAAACCGCGTATTTAGGCGCGCGCGGCGATATTTATTATGTGGAGCAACGCGTTCAATACGAGCAAAATGGTCGCTTGGTCAACGGCGTCAAACAAGTGCCGCAAATTCGCTGGACACCGGTACGCGGCAAGGTCGCACGTTTTTTTGATGATGTTTTGGTTGGCGCCAGTAAATCATTACCTAGACAAATTCTTGACCACCTGGAACCTTGGGATCTCGACAATCTGGTAGTTTATGATGAAAATTATTTAAAGGGTTTTAGCAGCGAATATTATCAGGTCGAACTTGATCAAGGGTTTGATGATGCCAAACGTAAAATGGATAACGTGATCTATCAGGACATCGCTTTTGATATAGGCGGCGATCAACAACGTGTCGATCAATTTAACACCACACATAACCATCCAACTTATAAACATTGCCTACTGCCCGTTTGGTCGGCAGCATTTCGCTATCGACAAAAGTCCTATCGCTTTGTGATTAATG
>JABFRM010000069.1 GCA_013141155.1 Methylococcaceae bacterium
AAACATCATCTTGGCGCATTAAAAGCGCTTAACGACGCGCTGTTGTTGCCTGAATTTGCAGCATATAAAGACATGAGCATTGAGCAAATTATGCTGACCAGCGCCAATCAAAAAGCACTGACCAAATTATTTAATGGTGCCGCGTCTGCCGTGAGCCATGATTTTTATTGGAACAGCATGATGCCTAATGGTGGCGATACAGCGCAACCCACTGGCAAGTTATTGGATATGATCAAAACTGCTTTTGGTGATTATGCGACTTTTAAAACCAAATTCAGCGATGCTGGTGTTGCACAACTCGGTTCTGGCTACGTTTGGCTAGTTGATAACGGTGGCAAACTAGAAATCATGGCACTCCCTCTTTATGACAACCCCAAAATGCGTGGTTTAAAACCTTTATTAGCTATTGACGTTTGGGAGCATGCGTATTATCTGGATTATCAAAATCTGCGTAAAAGTTATATGGATGCCGTTGTTGCTAAAGTAATTAACTGGAACAAAGCGGCTGAACGCTTGGGAGCTTAAGCTATGAAGCACACTCTTTTAGGGGCAGCATTGCTGCTGTCTGTTAGCCATACGTTATTTGCGGCACCGATTGTTTTAACTGGCAAAAACGTGCGCTTTATTCTGGATGATGCGTTATTGACTGCATTTGAGGGGACAAAACCTACCGTGCAAGAGGATACTTTGGTCTTTTTGCCCGCTGTTGCCACTTATAATGCGGAGGCGTTGGTGCCGCAAAAATCGGTGGGGTTTAAGTCACAAGCTATTGAATTCAATGTAGAAGCTCTGGGTGGTCAAGTGTTGAAATCAATTACTTTACGCTCCAGCGGTTTTAAAGCCGTTCAAGGCAAAAGTATTTTGACTAACGCGTTGGCATTCGGCAAATTGAACGCGAAAGACAGGCAATTAGTCAATCGTAGCGTAGAATTTGCGGCGGTTGATGCTTCCGCAGGCAGTTGGCAGGCGCTTAACATCGGCACCGATCCTAAAGGTACGGAAGCGACTGTGAAAGACATAACTTCGCACAGTTTGGCCGTGTCGGCCTCGCATAATTTACGGGCGCTGGCGCTGGCGCTGGATAGTGTCGGCAACGCTTCAATTGATGCCCGTGATGGTGTTAGTTTTACCCTAGGCACGGCTGTGGCTGCAAAACCGGATCGACTGTTTGACTGGGCGGAAAGTGTGCTGCCAATATTAGGCGCCGGGTCGCTGACGGAGACACTGACTGGCAGTGTAAGCTTACAATGCAATAAAGTCGGTGAGGCTTGTGGCAATCTTGATGGCTTAAGTTTCCGGTGTTATCCCGCCGCTAAATTATGTTACGGCATTAAAGACGACGTTGCCTACAGTTACGACTTTAAAGATCAAATTGTGCGTACGATTGGCTCATCCCAGCTTTATTTTGATCAGGCTGTGAAAAGCGGTTTTTAAAAACGGGTTTGACAGCCGTATCGAAAACCAACTGTTTGTATTCCGCGCGGTCATGTTTGCTGTAAAGGTGATCGTGCGGAGTAGCCATCAGCGATTCTGTTTTCATTTCCCTTTTACAGCAAGCATAGGGGGGTAATCCATGAAACCGATCAGTTACACAATCCTGCTTTTAATCGGCCTAAATTCAGCGCAAGCCGCGACTGACTAAGACTGAATCGTTATCTTTAATTGGGCGGAATCCGTATTGCACTTAACAGATGGCACACCGACCTTATCGCTAAGCAACAGCTCAAGTCTTTACTGCATGATCGGTCATAGCCCCTATCCCTTGTGGCAACTTTTTTGATGGCATGGCTTATCGTTGTTATCCTGCTGCCAACATTTGTTATGGCATTAAAGAAGATTTCTCTTATGGATATAGCTATTGGAATCATCTCATTTATCCCATTGGTGGTATTAAGCCTTATTTTGATCAGGCAGTGCAAAGCGGATTCTAAAAATTTGTGATTAAAGCGAGCATTTGTATTTGTTTCCTGCCCGTGTTAACCACCCTTGGTAACCGTGGCGTAAGGCAGTCGCTTAAGACCGTTGATCAATATCTTGGTAATGTCGCAACGTTTTACCCACATAAATTTGCCGTGGACGGGTAATGGTCACCTGTTTGCCGTGCAACATTTCTCGCCAATGTGCCAGCCAGCCGGGCATACGCCCAATGGCAAATAATACCGTGAACATATTGGTGGGAATCCCTGCTGCTCGCAGGATTAAGCCGGAATAAAAATCCACATTCGGGTAAAGTTTACGCGAAATAAAATAATCATCTTGCAGTGCAATTTCTTCCAATCGTCTGGCTATGTCAAATAAAGGATCACTCACGCCGGCTTTGTTTAAAAGTTTATCGCATTGTTTTTTTAAGACCATCGCGCGTGGATCAAAGTTTTTATACACGCGATGCCCAAAACCCATCAGACGGCTAGGTGAATTTTTGTCTTTAGCTTGATTAATAAAGGCAGTGCCATCGCCGCCGCCGGCATGAATTTCCTCTAGCATTTGAATGACTTGTTGGTTGGCGCCGCCATGACGCGGTCCCCATAACGCACAAATACCCGCTGAGGCAACCGCATAAACATTCGCCATACTCGAACCTGCGGTACGCACCGAAGAGGTGCTACAGTTTTGTTCATGGTCGGCATGCAGAATGAAAAACATGTCTATTGCCCGCACAATATCCTCATCCAGTTCATAATCGCGTACCGGCGAGGCGAACATCATATTCAAAAAATTTCGCGTGTATTTCAGCTTGTAGGACGGATAAATCAGTGGTTCGCCGATGGATTTTTTATACGAAAAGGCAGCAATGGTGCGGACTTGCGATACCAAATTGGCGACAATTTGAATTTCAGTGGCGCTATCGAGTTCGTCGGGAATTGGATAAAACGTTGAAAGCGAGGCAACCATCGTCGCTAAAATACCCATAGGATGAGAGCCACGGGGGAAACCATTAAAAAAATGGTGCATGTCTTCATGAATGATGGACGACTCATTTAAGCGCGTTGAAAATTTTAAAAACTGTTCGGTAGTTGGTAACTCACCATGCAGAAGCAGATGCGCCACTTCCACAAACCGCGATTTTTCCGCCAACTCTTCAATGGCATAGCCGCGATAACGCAAAATGCCTTTTTCGCCATCAATGTAAGTAATCGCGCTTTCACAGGCACCGGTATTGCCATACCCTTCATCCAGGGTGATATAGCCAGTTTGCGTACGCAATTTGGAAATATCAATGGCTTTTTCGCCTTCAATGCCCGCATAGGTCGGCAGTGTGTAGCTTTTATCGTCCAGTGTTAAAGTTGCAGGTGACAGTGGCTGTAAGGGTTCGGTCATGTAAAAATATCTCTAAAGGTATCGCCAGCGATTTATTTAATGATGCTATTTTACTGGTTTTGCAGCACTTAATAGCATTAAATTTTTGCTTGAAAAATTAATGATGTGTTACCGTCCGCAATATTTTTCTTATAAAAACAGTTGCTTGCCTTTTTAATATTTAAAGCACGACTTTCATTGTTCTCATGCCGGAGCCATAGATATCTGCACAAGTTAAGTTATCAGGAATATATTGTGGCTCAGAGTGGGGTTAAGCCTCTGCCGCTAATACCTAAAAACTGATGTTTAATTACTTATGATTATAATTACCATATCCCTTAAGAGCTGCTGGCGTGTGGAGCGTTATACGATTATTTTATTCAAGGTGTGCGTATTATTACGTTTAAATTCCTTTAAAAACCCACTGAAATCAAGATGATAATGTTCTTCTAATTCAATGGCGCGTTTTTGTAAGGCTTTCATTTGAACAACAGGGGCGCTTTCACCAAAAGCGAGACAGATAATATTGCCTTTGTCGGGAACGGGTAAAAATAGCAATCGCCACTTAAAAATACGCCCTAAGCACCAGGTCACTTGTTCAAATAAAGCTTTATCAGTACCCCATAAATTCAGCACCATTATGCCGTCGGACGTTAAAACGTTTTTGCACGCATCAAAAAAAGCCTCGCTACGCACTGATTCTGCCATGCCTTCATGATCAAAAGCATCCAGAAACAACAGATTATAGCTATCTGCCGTGCTTTCAGCTCGTTTACGCACATAGTCGCCACCATCATCTACAATAATTTTTAAGCGCGCATCAAAGGGCAAGTCAAAATGGCTACGGGCAATTTTAACGACACTTTTGCGATATTCGACGACGGTTATCTTAATATCAGCATAGTGATTTAACAGATATTTGGTGAGAGAACCGCCGCCTAAACCAATCACCAAGGTGTTTTCAGGCGTGTCTTTAAAGAATAACCAACTCATCATGGCGCGAATATAAGCCAATTCCAGTTGTTCAGGATCGTTAAGCCGCATACTGCTTTGTCGTGACGAGGAGCCAAAATGCAAGGAGCGCACCCCTTGGGCTTCAATGACTTCAATAATGCCATCATCATCGTGGCTTTCATGGATTAAATGACCTGCGTAGCGATACATAAGTGTAATTGGGGGGAGATAAAAATCGTACAAGCTGCATTGCTTGAATATTTTATAAGCAACATGCAGATTATTTAGGGCTTGCCGATGAGTGCCACAATCTTGCATCGGACTTTGGTTAATTTAACAGGTGATATTTTACCTTTAAGCTTTGTGGTTGGGCATAAGTATCTACACAAGTTTAGTGGGCTGTATGTGAAATACAGTGGGTGAAGCACCCTCATTGCAACATGGCTAAGCGTAAATACGTTCGCCCTGAGCCTGCCGAAGGGTTAACGGGGTTTGTAAATGGGTGGGTGTGAAGGAATCCGCTCATGCTTCGACTAAGCTCAGTACGAAAGGATTCCTTTCTTGGGAAACTGGGGGTGGTTTTTGAAGGGGAAGTTTTGAATGGTAAATGGAGGTTTCACCCGTTTATTTTTAATGGGATGCGTATAGATTGCCCAGGGCGTATCAAGCTGCCAGAGGTCATCTCATTTAAACTCAGCAGTTCTTTAAGGTGTACAGAGTATTTTGATGCAATGGTATAAGGTGAATCCCCGGATTGTACTATATGAACATCGTTAGCTTTGGTATGAAGGCGTTGGGGAACTTGGGGTTTAGGGGCTTGCGCAAGTCGTGTGGTTTTTACTGCGGCTCGCTGTTGTGGCGCGGTGGCTAATAATTGTCCTGATAAACCATTGGGAAATGCTTTTAGAATATCCCAATCAGGAAGGGCAGTATTAAGCTGCGTAAGCGTGTAGTTGCCAAGATTAGCTTTGGTGGTAACGGTTTTGTTTTTCTTGGCGTTCACCAACATGAAATTTTCTTTAGATACAAAGCGAGGTAACCAGACTAGGGTGTTGGCGGGCAATGCTACGCGTCCTTCAGCGGCTTCTTTAGTCCAAGCTGGGTTTAGTTCGGCCAAGGTGGTGTAGTGTATATGATGTTTTTCGGCAATTTCACCTGAGGTCATTTCTTGGGTAATTTCTATGCGTTTAAGCTGAGGTGGTTGTTGATAATCAATCCCTTTTGGAAAGTAGCGCGGTAAGTCTGCCATGATGTCGCAGACCGCTAAAAATTCGGCATAATAATTGCGTGAAGCAAAGCCGAAGCTGGCACCGTCATATTCTTTGACGATGCGGGCAATGTCTCTGCCGTGTTCAATACGCGCTCGTGACATACCGGATAGCCCGTAATTGTAGGAGGTGACGGCAAGTCCCCAATCACCTTGTTTATCAAAAGCATGTGCGAGATATTTTGCTGCGCCTTGCGTAGCAAGAATAGGGTCGTACCGTTCATCCATGGATTTGTCGATGCGTAAAAAACGTTTGCCGGTGGCGGGCATGAATTGCCAAACGCCTACTGCACCAGCAGGTGAGCGGGCATTGGTGGTGAACGCTGATTCGACATGGGGTAAATACGCCAGCTCTTCTGGCAGGTGATTGGCGCGAAAAACTTCACGCATTTGGGTGTTATATCGGCTACTGGCTTCCAGTCCTGTTTGGAAGCTTTCTTTCATGCCCCGCTGGGTGCGTACCCGTTGCGCGGCATTTTGTATGGCTTCTTTGCCTGCATTACGGGTAATTAAGTCGTAAAGATTTTGTTGTTCGGGGGTCAATGCAGCATGCTTATGGAGCAGGTACTCTAGGTCATTAAGTTGATTAACTAGGTGTTTTTTGTAATCATCGACCTTAATTTGCTGTTCTGAGGAAAGCTTACCCCCGATATAGCCATTGATTTCAACCGTAGCGTAGATGATGCCAAGGTGGGTGTCGTCATGCAGTACGATTTGGTGCGCACGCCAGTCACCGAATACTTGTCGCCAAAAATTCACGGCGTCTTTTAAACCCATAGGGCGGGGCAAGTAATGGGATGTGTATGATGCGCGATAGATATCGGCGTTTGCTTGCGTGTTAAATAAACCAATAAGTGCTGCTTCAGGCGTGTTGGCGGCAGTTGGGCTAGTCATTGCAGGAATGAGTCCGCTCGACAGCAATAACGATAACCATAATGGTTTACGCAGGATGGATAATTTTTTCATCATTATGACGCTCCCTCACCATCATCAGGTTAGTTGATGATGATGTATGACTGATTTTTTTAAGCGCTTAGCTACTTTTTATCTGCTAAATAATATTAAAAGTATTATTAATTAGATATTAAAATCAATTGGTTATTTTTATAAGATGTTTTGCTGGTATTCAAGTAAAATCAAACTATTTGTATATTTAGGGGTGGTTGATTTTGTTTGAATAGCATTAAATAACATCAATTATTATAATATTAGACGCTATTGTAGAGTTTTTAATATTAAATTCAGATAGAACCATACTCATAAAGCGTACTGATTTCATTCTACCCCTAATATTGTGATTTTGACACCCTGTAAAAATATCAAAGCTGTATGACAGCATAACATTTATAAATTGTGTCGCTCATTTTGAGGGATTATTAGGGTGCGTTCAGGTTTATATCAGTTATTTGATTTTAAATAACACAAAGGTTTGGCGAATAAACTTAATATGAATGCTATTTGTTGGTGTAACGCTTTTAAGGATTGCCATTCCCTATCAATAAATGCCGATCCAGGAAAGATTAGGCGTTGTTAAGGCGCAATACCTGCCTTTTTTGAGTGTTACCATTAAGGCAGAATAGTGAGGTTGTTAAAAAAATCACCCAACTATGGATGATAGTTTTGGAAATGGGCAGACGGTTAAGCTTCTTCACCAGCCCTAACATCAAACTGGATTTTCCAACGGGTATTGTCTGACTGAGAAACCGCTTGTAACTCTAATGTGCCGACTTCGGTTACCGCGGCACACAAATGCACACGGACAATTTCCCCAGCTTTACGGCCTTCTTCCGGTAGGGTGATTTCAATCTCATCTAGCTCTTCCAGTTCATCACTTGTCCAATGATCAAGGCGGGAGCCGACTTTATCTTCACGCCGAACAGTCGATTCAAAGAAACGGAAGCGTACGGGTTCGCCTACCACCAAACCAAATTCATCATCCGGCAAATTTTCTTCGGTGCCTTCTTCCATGCCAAATGGCGCGATACATAGGGCTTGTACTTCTGGCATCATGCCTGGCACCGCAGGCATGGCGCTTTCAATGCCAACATAATAGGAGGCGGCGGTACCGCCTTTAATGCGCACGCCATCGGTTTTGCGTACATATCCAAAATACGCAGCACCCCGCGCCACTGCTAAATCTAAATCTGCACCTTCTAATAAGCGTGCTGCTGGTGCTTGTTCTGTTTTTAACCAGGTATTCAGTGCATTCATCAAGCGTGTAGCTAAAGCGTCGGCTTTTAAGACACCGCCATTCAACAATACCGCGGTGGGATGCAAAAAGGTGGCGTTTTCCGATAAAGCGATGTCGTTTAATTCAACTGACGCACTCAATTGTTTGCTTAAAAACGCTGCCAAATGCCGAGTAATGGCTGCATCTTGCGCATACGGCAAACCGACCGAACGTAAGCCTGAGCGCGGGCGATTGGCAGGTTTTTCAGTCACCGCAACGGTGGGCAAAAAGCCTTCGACCAGCACGCGACTGACTTCCTTACGGGTTAATTCGGTGCGTAGCGTACCACCGATTAAGGATGATCCACGGCTTGGCACCACTAACGGAATGGTATCGGTTTCGGGATGATTAAAAAGCTTTTCTTTCGCATCCCGACAGCCATGCGTTAAACCTTGAACTTGCCAGGGTTCTAATTTCTTGCCATCGGCTTCAAGTTTCGCCTTGAGTGTGTAAGCCAGCGCCAAATCCATATTATCACCGCCCAACAGAATATGATCCCCGACCGCGATACGGGTCAATTCCAAATTCCCCGCCTGTTGCGTGACTGATACGCACGACAAATCAGTGGTTCCACCGCCGATGTCGATGACCAATATAATATCGCCGACCCGCACTTGTTTGCGCCAATCGCCGTGACTGCGTTCAATCCAGCTATATAAGGCGGCTTGCGGCTCTTCCAGTAACACGCTTTGCCCTAGTCCTAAAGAGCGCGCCGCTTCTACGGTTAATTCACGCGCGGCGGGGTCAAAAGAGGCCGGTACGGTAATGATAAGGTCTTGTTGGCTTAACGGCGCATGGGGAAAGTGATGCTCCCAGGCATCGCGCAAATGTTCAAGATAGGCTTGCGTTGCTTGAAAAGGCGAAACACGTTCGATTTCTTCGGGGGCATCAGCCGGTAAGATCGCGGCCTTGCAATCAACGCCCGCATGACACAACCAACTTTTAGCACTCGCGACTAAGCGGATGGGGGTTTTGCCGCCCATATTCCGCGCAATTTCACCAACCAGATAATCAGGATTGCTTGTCCAGGGTAAGGCAGTTGAACCGGGCGCAATTTCTGCGGCATGCGCTTGATATAAGAAAGAAGGCAATTGATTTTTTTCTTCAACCATTCCGGGAGCGATTAATTGCGGAATCGCCATGACTGTTTGCACATAATCGTCGTCACCCACCCGACTTAAATCAACATAAGACAAGACGCAATGCGTTGTCCCCAAATCAATACCCACTGAAAACTGAGGTGCGCCATCCGTAATGGACACCTGTGTAAAGGCTTGTGGCTCGGGTTTGGCTTCGGTTGAAACTGGAGCTGCTGGCGTATCTATAGCGGTCGTTACGGGGGCAATAGTCGCTATGGGCGTCTCGGCATTGGTTTGCACAGCTATGGGTGATTCAGTGGTGGTTGTCGATTTTATTTCAGGGCGGGTGGGTGTTGCCGATTTAAGATGATCAAATAAGCCCATTATAATTCCACCTCTGCCGCTGCTAAAATTTTGGCATTGTGTGCCTGGGTCAGTTTCGGTAGGCGGATGTCGGTAACCTGCCAGCCCTTATGGATTAAAGTTCCTGTGAAAGGCGCTTGACCCACAATATTGCCGGTTAGGCGAACCTGCGTTGCGTCAAACTCTTTCGCCAAGGTAATTTTGCTGCCTTCAGCTTCTGTTCTTACGGTTGCTAAGGAAAAATACTCGTTAATAGCTTTATTACAGCCCTCGTGTACCACGCGTGCGGCAATGCCAATATCAGCGTCACTATAAGCAGTAACATCTTCCTTGATAAAGTCGATAAAGCGTGCTTCTTTTTGCAATAAAGCGAGTAACTGTAGCGCTGCGTCTGGCGTTGCTTCTTTCAAAATAATCGGTTCGGGTATAGGGGCCTGGACGATCCTTTCCACCTCAACAATTTTTTCAACGATTTTAATTTCCGGTGCTAAGGGCGTTTGGAGGCGAATATCCGGTGTCGATTGGCGGTGTCGAGCCATGCTTAACAACATAATGCCTAAGAGTGTGATTAATAGCAGTGATAGTATCGCTACAGTGCCAGCTAAGCAAACATGCCACAAATCAAAAGTCGTGGGTTTTAAAGATAAATCTATCGCGTATAAGGTATTCATAAGGGGCTTTATTATTATAGTTATTGAATAAACGCTTATTTACCGGATTTGGCAGCGTCTATTTGACCTGATTTGCGCGCCGCTTCAAAATACATCATCTGCTGTAAAACGCCACGGGTGGTTTGGGTGCGAATTTGCTTCAAATGCCGATCAGCAATCACGCCCGGCACTTCTTCATCAACATAGACTTTGCGTATATCACTTAAAAT
>JABFRM010000052.1 GCA_013141155.1 Methylococcaceae bacterium
GGTTAGCTGTTTATAGCCTTTCATAAGCTTCCTCATCTTTGGTCGGATTGAAAAAGCCCTGAACTATATCAGCTAACCCTTCCAATCCGGTTATAAAATGAATTGCACTTATGAGTTGAATCTAAGAAATATAATCAAGTTATATTCAGAATTAAGTGGTTTTGCATATGGCTTGACATCAATGTACTTGGGCATTATTCATTTACGCTGGCAGAACAGATCGAAAATGGAAATCTCAGACCGTTAAATCAGATTGAAATTACTTAGCGTATATTTTCATCCCGTTAGTATTGGAACCCCAAAAGGTAACCCAAAAATGAACAATAAAACTCATTTTACCGTTTCGCTATTGATAAAGGCGATGTTATGCCTTTGCTTCCCCGCTTATGCCGAAAGCTTGGAACCGCTCGCCCCCCTCCCACTGACAGCGCCAGAAAACAGCAAGCGGACGGCGCTGGGCGAACGCCTGTTTCAGGATCGCAGGCTTTCTGGGCAGAACACGCGTTCCTGCGCCACTTGCCATCCGCTAGAGCGTGGCGCGATGGATGGACGCACCCGCGCCGAGGCTGCCGATGGGGTCTCGATACTGCGTAACACCCCTACCCTGTTTAATGTCGGTTTTAATTTCTTTTTTAATTGGGACGGCGTGGTGACGACCTTGGAAGCCCATACCGAAAAAGTCATGCTGAACCCCAAGGTGATGCAGGCAACTTGGCCCCTGTTGCTGGCAAGGCTGGGCGCTGATCCCGAATACCAACGGGATTTCGGTCTTGCCTACCCGAATGGCTTGACGCAGGCGAACGTGGTTGATGCCGTGACCCACTTTGAACGCAGTTTGATTACACCCAATGCGCGTTTTGACCGTTTTTTGCGGGGTGAAACCAACGCGCTCAGTGCCGACGAGCAGCAAGGCCATCATTTGTTCAATTCCTTGGGCTGCGTGGCGTGCCACCAAGGCATCAATATCGGCGGCAACCTGTTCCAAAAGTTTGGGATATTCGGAACCCCGAAAGACGGCGCAAAGGTTGCTGACGACGGACGTTACACGGTGACGCACCGTGAGCGTGACCGCGGTGTTTATCGTGTGCCCAGCCTACGCAATGTCGCCGTGACCGCCCCGTATTTTCATGATGGCCGCGCACCTACCTTGGCTGTAGCCGTGGACACAATGGCGCAATACCAATTGGGGAAAGCGCTGCCTGCTCATGAGCGTGACTTGTTGGTGCTGTTTTTAAAGACCCTGACGGGGGAGTACCGAGGCAAGCCAGTGGTTAGGGGCATGGCGGAGCCCGGATAATGTCCGCCGCCTGGAAACCTGTGTTGATTGTCGCCAGCCTGCTGCTGCTCTTGACCTATTTGTGGGCGCAAAGCACCAGCCCGGAATTGGAACGCGGCAATCGCTTGCATGACACATTGCGGACCATAGAATTACGTGACGCGGAACTCATGCGCGATGTCTTGTTGGCGCGTGCCGGCTTGCTTCCCCATTACGATGTGTTGACCCACACGAGCCAAGAGCTGACCCGCCTGGCGCGCAATCTCACTGAGGCGTTAGCACCCGCTACTGGCGATGCCGGGCAGGCTTTGGGAAAACCGGCATCCGCCTTGATTGCTGCCGTGCAGGACAAGCTCACCCTAGTGGAGTATTTTAAATCGGACAATGCCTTATTACGCAATTCCGTGACCTATTTCAATCTCGTCAGCCGTACTTTTCGGAGCTCTGCAAAGCCGGGCGTGGCCGCTAAAGTGGGTCATTTATGGCAAACCATGCTGAGTTTCTTGGAAAACCCAAACCCAAACTTATCGCAGGAAATCCAAGCGGCACTTGATCAACTCTCCAAGACGCGGGCGCTACCCAACGAATCACAAGGCTTGATAACGCACGGACGCTTGATTGTAGAAGTGCTGCCCAAGCTTGACTTGTTGTTGCGTGAGATCATTGCCACCCCCGTCATCATCCGCGTAGATGCTTTGCAAGTGGCTTTGCAACAGTACACCCAAGCGGTTGAGGCAAGGGCAAAAGCTTTTCGGCTGTTGCTCTACCTGGTCGCAGTCATCTTAGTGGCCTACCTGTTGTACCAATTTGCACGGCTGAGGTCTAAAACCTTGGCATTGCGCCGTGCCCATGCCCATTTGCAGCAAGAAACGGCAGAGCGGCAGCAGGCAGAAATCGCCTTGCGCGAGAGCGAAGAACGGCTGCGCGCCATCACCGAGTCAGCGCACGAGGCCATCGTATCTGCCGATAGTGCGGGCAAAATTGTGTCGTGGAATCGGGGTGCTACGGCAATGTTCGGCTATCCGCCGGACGAGGCATTGGGCACGCCGCTGTTGCGGTTGATGCCCAGCCAGCAACAGCCCTTAGCTGAACAAGCTTCAGATACAACCCATCCGAATAACACAGCGATAGAGCTAATCGGGATTCGTCAGAACGACAATGAATTTCCGCTGGAGCTGTCATTGTCAAATTGGGCACATGGTGCGGAGCGTTATGTGACCGCCATCATGCGCGACATCAGTGTCCGCAAGCAATTGCAAGAGACAGCCCGGCAGCAGGAACTCAAGCTCATCCAAACCAACAAGATGACCGCCTTGGGGACGCTGGTTTCCGGTGTCGCACACGAGATTAACAACCCCAACCAGCTCATCTTGATGAATTCAGGCCTGCTCGCCGATGCTTGGGGCGACGCGCAAGCAATATTGGAAGACCATTACCATGCCTCTGGGGGGTTTTTGCTGGGTGGGCTGCCTTACACCGAGATGCGCCAGGCGCTGCCAGTGCTGATTGACGACATTAAGGACGGCGCGGCGCGCATATCGCGCATAGTCACGGACTTAAAAGATTTTGCGCGTCCCCGCGAGCCGGATCGGTTGGCGTTATTCTCCCTGAATGAGGTGGTTGAACGTGCGGTGCGCTTGCTGCACCACCTCATCACCCGTAAAACCACGCATTTCAAAACCGACCTGACCAAGCCTTTGGCCTTTTTGCAAGGGGATGCCCAGCAAGTGGAACAGGTGGTCGTGAACCTGTTGGTCAATGCGCTGGAGGCATTGCCTAACCGAGAATGCGGGGTGACAGTCGCGACCTATGCAACAATTGAAGATCACACGATCAGTTTGGAAGTCCGTGACGAGGGGACAGGTATTGCGCCGGAACATCTTGAACAGCTCTGCGACCCGTTCTTTACCACCAAACAGGCCAGTGGCGGCACCGGCCTTGGCCTTGCCATCACCGCGTCGTTGCTACGCGCCCACGGTGGCCGCTTGACTTTTGCCCCCACGCCCGGCAAAGGCACTTGCGCCCGTGCCATTTTTCCTGAAGCCACCCCTAACGTTTGAGGATCCAGCCATGTCCTATAAAGCCCTCACCAACTTACCCGTCTTACTGGTGGACGACGAACCGCAGTTATTGCACAGCGCCAGCATGGTGTTACGTGCCGCTGGGCTACCCGATGTGTTGACGCTGGATGACAGCCGTGCGGTCATGCCACTGTTGGCAAGCCAGCCGATTGGCGTATTGGTGCTGGATTTGTCGATGCCACATATCTCCGGGCAAGCGCTGTTGGAACAGGTCACTGCCGAATATCCTGACGTACCCGTGATCATGATGACCGCCACCAATGACTTGCAAATAGCGGTGCAGTGCATGCAGGCCGGTGCCAGCGACTATCTGCTCAAGCCGGTGGACAAAAACTGTTTGGTTTCCGCCATCCGGCGGGCATTTGAGCATCGCGTCCTGCGGGCTGAATTTATGTCCCTCAAGGAACGGCTGTTGACCAACAGCCCCCATGAACCCAGCGCATTTGCGGATATTGTCACCCAAAGCCCGGCAATGTTTGCGCTGTTTCGTTATATCGAAGTAATCGCCACTTCCCCCCAGCCAGTGCTGATAACCGGCGAAACCGGCACCGGCAAGGAACTTGTCGCCCAAGCATTGCACCGCTTGTCTGGCCGCCCTGGCGATTTGTTGGCGATAAATGTCGCGGGGCTGGATGATGCCATGTTTTCGGATACCTTGTTCGGACATGCCAAAGGCTCATTCACCGGCGCTGATCGGCAACGCGAAGGCTTGGTGGTGAGTGCTGGCGAAGGCACGTTGTTTTTGGATGAAATCGGCGATCTGGCGATGGCCTCACAGGTCAAGCTGTTGCGGCTGTTGCAGGACGGCACCTTCTATCCTTTAGGTGCAGACCGCCCACGGCAAAACCGTGCGCGGATAGTCGTGGCGACCCATTGTGATGTGCGCCGCGATGTCGATAACGGCACTTTCCGCAAAGACTTATATTTTCGCCTCCGTACCCACCATATCCAGCTTCCGCCGTTGCGGGAGCGCCCGGAAGACCTGCCGCAGTTGACCGCGCACTTTGTGGAGCAAGCTGCCCAAACCTTGGGGAAACCCGCGCCAAGCATCCCATTGGCCTTGTACCAGTGGCTAAAAACATACCCCTTCCCCGGCAATATCCGTGAGCTGGAAGGCATGGTGTTCGACGCGGTTGCCCGTTGCCAAGGGGCTACCCTGCCTTTGCAGAGCTTTAAGGAAGCGGGTGCTTTAGAAATCCTTACTGCTTTCGATACCCAAAACACGGCTATTTCAACCGGCACCAGTTTTCCTGAACGGCTGCCGACCTTAAAGGAAGCTGAAGAAACCTTGATTGCCGAAGCCATACGCCGTGCAGACGGCAATCAAGGTGTCGCAGCCGGATTGCTCGGTATTTCTCGGCAAGCGCTGAATAAGCGTTTGGTGCGGCGGGATGCTGAGGGGTTTTGCCCCGAAGTGTTGGATTAATTTTCACGCTTGCCTAACCTTCCCCCATAGCCCTGCGACAAAAGTTGCACCGGCGACATTTTGCCCACCTGAGTATCCACGCACTGCCTAACGTACTTATCCCTCTTTTTGCTTGCTTGAGCAGTGCTTTTGTCGCAGTCCCCTTCAGCGGTCTTTACCCCGCTAACATATACATAAGCACCAGAAAGTAAATGACTATAGGGTGCAATCAAAAGTTGGCACGGTATTCGCTTTGTTCTATGTAAGGCTTGGGCTGTATTGTCCTTTTTGGGATCCCAAACCTTTAATCCCTGAGACATTAATCAGGGGAACATTGAGGTCATTTTTTCAACCGTGAGCGGGCGATGCCCTTAACCAAATGAAGCAATGACCAACAACTTAAATTGTATCGCTTCCCTTTAGAAGCCTTATTTGGAGAATAACCATGAACACTACACACAAATTATTATGCCTGATCCCTATGCTGTCCAGCGTGATGGTCTGTACGCCTGCTTCAGCCGCCACACAAGTCTTCAGCGGCACTGGCGCGGCTGCGGCAACGGAATTCACGAACTTCCAGACTGCCATCAAAAACGCCACAAGTGTTGCCGGCAACAAAATTAGCTGGGATGGCGTCAAATTGGACGGTACCGATGCCAACCCTAAAACCCGGGTGATTGACCAAGGCAAAACCGTGGAAATCCCAGTAGACCGCTTTAAAAATGTCGGCGCTATTTTTGCCGACCCGTACACCGTCAGCGGCGATGGCTTTGCCAGCGTAAATCCCGCTACGGCAGGTCAATTTCCGGCATTTTCGCCCAAAAACACCTTTGCGATGTTTGACCCTAACGACGGGCAATTTGAAGACCGTAACATCCAACAATCCTTCGTGCTGCCTAACACCGACACCGCAGCCGGTACGCGCGGCTTTGGGGTGATTTTTGTGGATGTGGAAAAGAAACACAGCAGCAGCATAGAATATTTCGGCAAGGATGCCTATAACAAAAAGGTGAGCATCGGGAAGTATTACGTCAAGCCCAGTGTCAATGGTGAGGCGCAGTTCTTGGGGGTTTTGTATGATTCAGCGGTAATCGCGGAAATTGAAATCACTGTGGGCAGCAAGGCGCTGTTCAGTTTCGATGGCAAGACGGTCAAGTCATTTGGCGCCGAAAATCTCGCCAAAAAAATCGACCTGGTGGTGACCGACGACTTTTTCTTTGCCTTGCCGGAACAACTGCAACCCAGCAAAGACCATACCCCATTAGCCAATTGTTTCTTTGATTGGGCGGAACGGCGTTATGGCTCTTACTTTTTCCCCACCGGTGCGACCACAGAAGTGTCCGCACCCGACATCTACCGCCATTATCGTCAGAATGACGTGACTTTAGGCGTGTCTAGCAATGACGAGCACGTCTATTTTCAGTCACCTCACGGGGATATGCAGGATGTAGGCCCAGCCAGCTATTGGTACAACCTGGCCAAATGCGACAAGGATTAACTTTAGCTTAAATTAAGCAGGTCGGGCATGTGGTTTATGCCCGACTTCACCGCCACTTTTATAGGAGAATTAACGATGAACATCAAACACAGCTTATTAATCATCGCCGCGGCCATATTCGCGCTCAACAGCCCCGTGATGGCAGATGACAACAGCGACGGCAAAAAACCCATCATTTCCGACATTCAAACCACGTTTCAGGGGGATAACATCCAATTGACCATTAACGGGGTCAATTTTTTGGGCAAGAAAAATGCCAACCCTTTATTGTCCATCGGTAACGGCCTGTTTAAAGCGCCGGATTTCACGGCGACTTTTAGCAATACCCAAATTGTCGTCACTGCCCCGAAAGCAAAGCTACCCAATGCAGATTATCTGGTGTGGGTGAGCAAGGATGACAAATTTTCTAGGGAAAATTCTGATTATTTTGATTTGACGGTGGGCGCGGGGGGGCCGCAAGGACCTACGGGGATCAATGGTAAAGATGGTGCGCCTGGTAAGGACGGTGCTGCGGGGCAGCAAGGATTGCAAGGTGTTCCTGGCGCTCAAGGGATAATTGGATCACAAGGCTCTAAAGGCGATCAGGGATCTCCAGGGGCTAAAGGTGATACGGGGGCGCAAGGTGCAATTGGGCCGCAAGGGCCTAAGGGCGATCAGGGATCTCCAGGCGCTGCGGGCATTTCAGGCTACGAAGTTAAATCTGTGAGCGCTACTATCGGCAGTGTCTTTAATAATGGTCAAGCACTTACCGCTGTTTGCCCATCCAATAAAAAAGTATTGGGCGGCGGTTGTGATACTCAAACCCCCCTCACCCAAGCAATCAATAGCCTACCGACCCCCGATAACCGTGGCTGGGGATGTAGATTTAATACAGGTGGCATTAATGAACGCATAACAGCTTACGCCGTCTGCGCCAACGTGCAGTGATGACCCATTAAGGAGTCGGGCAGGTAGTTGATGCCCGACTGACTAATGAAGCATTGAATCTAAGATTCAAAACTATTAATATATTTTACAGCTTCCTTAATTCGATAGGGAGGCCTTGATAGGAGAAATATCATGAACACTAAAAACACCGTATGTTGTTTAATCCCCTTGCTGTCGAGCGTTATGGTCAGCCCAACCACAATGGCTGCCACGCAAGTCTTCAGTGGCACCGGCGCTGCTGCGACTACGGAATTCACAAATTTCCAAACCGCCATCAAAAACGCCACAACGGTTACTGGCAATAAAATTAGCTGGGATGGCGTCAAGCTGGACGGCACCGATGCCAACCCCAATACCAAAGTGATTGACCAAGGCAAAACCGTACAAATACCGGTGGATCGCTTCAAAAACGTCGGCGCTATTTTTGCCGACCCTTACACCGTCAGCGGCGATGGCTTTGCCAGCGTGAATCCGGCTACGGCAGGGCAATTCCCTGCATTTTCGCCGAACAATACCTTTGCCATGTTCGATGCGATTGATGGGCAATTTGAAGATCGGAAAATCCAACAATCCTTTGTGCTGCCCAATACCGTCACCACAGCCGGTACACGCGGCTTTGGGGCTATTTTTGTGGATGTGGAGCAAGCCAATAGCAGCAGCATTGAATATTTTGGCAAGGATGCCAGCAATAACAAAATCAGTATCGGGAAGTATTACGTCAAGCCCAGCGCCAATGGCGAGCCACAGTTCTTGGGGGTTTTGTATGATGCGGCGGTGGTGTCTGAAATTGAAGTGACGGTGGGCAGCAAAGCGCTGTTCAGTTTTGATGGCAAGGTGGTCAAACCCTTTGGCGCTGAAAATCTTGCACAAAGCATAGACTTGGTGATGACCGACGACTTTTTCTTTGCCGTGCCGGAACAACTGCAAACCAGCACTGATCCCACCCCCATCGTGAATTGTTTGCTCAATTGGGCAGAGCGGAACTATAGCAATTACTTCTCACCAACTGGTAATGCCACACAAACGTTAGCGCCCTATCTATACCGTTACTACCCCAATAACAATGCGTACTTAGGCGTATCTGCCAATGACCAGCATGTTTATTATCTGTCTTACGGGACAATGCAAGATGTAGGCCCCGCCAGTTATTGGTACGGGCAAGCCAAATGCCAATAGGGTGGATTTAACCGAGTCGGGCATTTCGACCTCTGCCCGACTTTAGACTGATCCTTATAAGCATTTGTTGCTCCAAACTAATAGTTGGGGACAACAAACGCCCAACGGGGATTGTTGTCCCCAGTGGGTGAAAAATAAGCCAAGCATTAATCTTGGCGATTTAGTTTAAACAGCCTGCAACGATTCTCGCAAGAATCGGCTACCGGAAGTGCAGGCACGATAGCAAAGAGCATTACTGAATACGCAGTAATCACGGTAAAGAGGGTTATTTTCAAACTTGCTTTTTACACTATGGGCACAGTGCTTGCCGATACTGTAAAAAGCCCCTAATGATTTAGGGGCCCGTAAACATTAAAACTCAATAACTGCGTTAACCCTCAATACTCACTGGGTAACAGCAAAACATTGTCGGTCAGGTAAAACTTCCATAAACCTGCTTGCAGGTCGGTATACTCGATTGCACGGCTTTTAAGGACACGCCCATTGCCGTTGGACACTTCGATTTTTGCAGCATTACCCTCGACCGTTACGGAAATAACCAAAAATGCTTCATTTTTCAATAACAGCCAATACTCCGTTGCAATAATGTCCAGCAACCAATAAGCACCCTGTCCTCCGCCACTTTCAGCGAAGCACTGCACGCCACTTGCACCCGCACTTTTGGGTGTCGGTATACAGCATTTGCTTATTCAGACCATGCCGATACCATTGCTCAGACCCCGTGTACTGGCACAGCTCTCCTTGCAATTGCTCACCGGTCAGACGGTCGCCCTGATATTTTGGAATATCAGCAACCTGCGTCCAACCGAAAGGCAAGGTGGGCGCTTGAACAGGTTGCGGTTTAACGATAACAACCTGCTCCTTGCCCAGCAATTGCTTGGCCAAGGCCACTTCAATGCTGTCACCGTCCGAATTCAGCACATCCAACCCCGTATCCGGCATATCGCCGGAGGTGGATTGGCTGACGGCAATTTTCTTGGCCATTAACTTTAAACACGCGATTTGCGCGGTCTGGTCATAGCCGAGATAATACACCTTCACGGGTTGTTTCTGGCCAATGCGCCAAGAACGCCGCGATGCTTGTTGGACCGTATAAACATTGAAGCCCGACTGAAGAAAGCAAATGGTCCACCCAAAAGTGCGGGTGCAAGGGAAAATCCAACAAATCCAAACCGGTCTTGACCAGTTCAGGGTTGCAAACCAAGACATCAATACCCCGATCCACCTGATCCATGATCCAATCCTCACGGCTGTCGGTACTGACGCTTGCACGCAATACCGCAACCTTAAGCCCTGCCGCCTGCAAGAGTGTTTTCAATCGGGTGGTAGTGTCGCGTTTGCCGGTATAAACCGTATACGCCAACACTTTCCGCCCCACGGCCTTGTTCTCTTTACAGATGCGAACCAGTTCAGCTTCTTTCGGGCTGATGTCATCATCGTTAAAGATTGGTGGCACAAAAGCCAGCAATTGCTTGGTGCGCGGGTGAATGGCTTCCTCTGCACGAAAACAAGTGTCCGGCCAAGCCAACAAGACGTTCAGCACCAACACCCAAAAGTGCGGGTGCAAGACCCAACAACGATCGCTGAAAATCATGGAAACGGAGCGATAGCGAAGTGATGATTTTTAGTCCCCGATAGCTGCACAGGGCCGGGTGTTGAGCCGGAGCAACGCGTAGGTGAAATACAGAGGCTTACCGATAGG
>JABFRM010000276.1 GCA_013141155.1 Methylococcaceae bacterium
GGTCGGGACGATATTGTGCCAGGGGTATCGGGGCTTGCGGAGCAAAATAACTGTCGCGTAGTCTTTTGCCGCTTGCTTGGGCTGGGATGCCCAAAACAAGCTATCGCAAAAGTAGCGACTCTCCTTCCTGACATTGATGCCGTCTATTGTCCGCTGTCCAATCACGAGCATGCAGAATGGACACTACGCGCTATTGCGCACGGCAAGCACGTCCTGTGCGAAAAGCCGATGGCACTTAATGTAGCCGATATAGCCGCCATCAAACTCGCCGCGCAACAACACCAAGTTACCGTCATGGAAGGCTTTATGTATCGTTTCCATCCGCAACATGCCAGGGTACTTGCGTTGATTCAATCAGGCGCGATAGGCGAAATACGCTCGGTACGCAGCAGTTATTCGTTCATGATGCGTCCCGCACGCCGCTACCGTTTAACAGAAAATGTTGCACGCGGCGGTGGTGCCATGTGGGATATTGGTTGCTACGCCATTCATTCGGCGCGGCTGTTTTTCGACAGCGATCCTATCGCGGTTACTGCAATAGCAAGCTATGTCGAAAGCGGTGCTGACATCACCACCAGTGGTATTTTGGATTTTGGAGCCGGCAAATTTGCCCATTTCGATTTCAGCTTTGAACGCGCCAGACGCTGCGAATATGAAATTATCGGCACCAACGGCGGCATAAAGTGCCATACCGTCTGGCAATTACCGGGTGACGTACCGATCATTTCCTGGTGGAATGAAGCTGGGCAAATCACTGAAGAACGCCTGTCGGCAAGCAATCATTTCAAACTGGAAATTGAACATTTTAGTCATTGTGCGCTCACAGGGTCAGCGCCGTTGCTGTCATTGGAAGATGCCGCAAGCAATTGCAAAATTATTGTTGCTGCCTTACAAGCGGCAGCCACAGGTAAAGTAATCAAATTAACCGATATTGCCCAGTGACTTACAATCTCCTGCCAAGCTATTCGTACCATACCAGATAAACCGACGACAGCAGACGCATAAGTCCCTGCCGCTTGCTGTCGTCGATCCATTCCAAGCAAATTTTATTTATTTCAACTCAAGTATTCGAGCCTTTATAGCTAATCTCCAACGCATGTAATGAATTAATGCAATTTTCTGTGGCTTTTAATTGCTGACTATCGAAGCAAGCTTTATTGGTTGCGCGTGCTTCTGCTTGGTTGGCAGCATACCAAGCAACTGATTTTATCTCTGGGGCTTTGGCTTCTTGCGTTTTCTGAAACGTCATCACCCCCAACGTAAAAACAATCGCTGTGGAAATCACGGTTAATACACTAGAGGACGGCCAGTTTAATTGTGTTAAAACGGGTTCAAATTTATGGGTCATAGATAGCAGGTCATCACTTTTTTTCATCATATTTCTCCAGTTTAGGTTTTTTTAAAGCTCAACGCATTCATTGATGCGTGGCTAATAGCCTATTCAATAATTCTAACGTTGTAAATGTGACAAATTGTCGCGCGACAATTTGTCACATGTTCAAAAAGATTATTTATCGCTAAACTTAACACGACCCTATAACTTTTTAAGCAGGCATTAGAGCCTACAATCTTTGCTCAAATACAGATAATTTTTAATTTGTTTAATATGCAATTACCAGTATAATGGTCGGCTGAAGTTTACTTCAGGCGCGTAGCTCAGTTGGTTAGAGCACCACCTTGACATGGTGGGGGTCGGTGGTTCGAGTCCACTCGTGCCTACCAATAAAATCAAAGCCTTACATGAAAATGTACGGCTTTTTTTATGCCTAAAATTTAAAACGGCGCAATTATGGCGCACTTTCAAAAAAACACCTGCAAAAATTGCCGATTATTGGCGATAAATTTTCCACAATAGATGCTTAAGTTTTTAGCATCAAAAACCACTGTTACACAAAATAAACTTAGCGCTAAAAGCTAGGCTTTATATTTATCAAAATCAGTAATTCAAGATAATATTCCATGTATTTCTATCTAATTTATTGATATGATTTATTTTATGGTAATAAATTAAAGATGTTTAAACAACGTTATTAGAGAAAATCATCACCATGCCTGTATTTAATCACTATGATTTGACCTTGCTCAGTCCCTTATTTGATTCTCCATTAGTAGATGTTTTGACAGAACCCAGGAACATCTGGAATGATGAAATTCGATTGCCCGCTGTATATTTCACATAGGGCCAAAAGTACATTCTCTGCCTACGCGCATTTTTAAGCGTAGGCTTCAAATAAAAATAATATTCATGCTAACAATTACCCAGTGCTTTACTCAGCATTTAAATAGGACTAAAATAGTCCCCTATGAATTGGAGTGAACAATGCTGCGTTTAAGTAAATTAACAGATTATGCCACCGTGATTTTGAGCTACATGGCGCGTGATTTTATCAATTTACATGCTGCTGTCGAAATAGCCGAAGCGACGGACATTGCCTTACCAACGGTCGCAAAGATTTTAAAGCTATTGGTGAATGCGCAAATTGTGACCTCCGCACGCGGTGCGAAGGGGGGTTATTTATTGGCACGCCCCCCTGAAAAAATCACTGTCGCTGTCATTATTTATGCTTTGGAAGGCCCGATTGCCATTACCGAATGCAGTATTTCCGCAGACCATTGTGAGCAATCAAATGGCTGTAAAATTCGCGCCAATTGGGGCTTGATTAACCAAACAATTTACAATGCTCTGGAAGCGATTACACTGGCGGATATGATTGTGCCGGTCGCTTTACCTAACGAAGTTCACATACCGGTCGCCAGTTTATTTCGGTAACAAGAGAGAAAACATCATGTCTGCAAGCGCACAAGAAATCAAAAACCTGATTGATAAAGAATATGCCCAAGGTTTTGTCACTGATTTGGAAACCGATACTTTTCCGCCCGGATTAGATGAAACGGTGATTCATAAGCTGTCAAAAGTTAAAAATGAACCTGAGTTCATGCTGGAATATCGCCTAAAAGCCTTTCGGCATTGGCAAACCATGACCCCGCCAGAATGGGCGTTTGTGAAATTTGACCCAATTGATTATCAGTCGATCAGTTATTATTCCGCCCCCAAACGCAAAGAAGATGGCCCAAAAAGTTTGGATGAAATTGATCCACAAGTGCTAGAAGCCTACAAAAAACTAGGTATTCCGCTCGATGAGCAAGAAAAACTGGCTGGGATTGCCGTTGATGCGGTATTTGATAGCGTTTCCGTCGCGACCACGTTTAAAGGCAAACTCAAAGATGCGGGGGTGATTTTTTGCCCTATTTCGGAAGCCTTGCGTGAACATCCTGAGCTGATTAAACAGTATCTCGGCTCGGTCGTGCCACATACCGACAATTACTTTGCGGCGCTGAATGCGGCGGTGTTTACCGATGGCTCGTTCGTGTATATACCCAAAGGTGTGCGTTGCCCGATGGAATTATCGACTTATTTCCGAATCAACGCTGCCAACACTGGACAATTTGAACGCACCTTGATTATTGCCGATGAAGGCAGCCATGTCAGTTATCTGGAGGGCTGCACTGCGCCGATGCGCGATGAAAACCAACTGCATGCGGCGGTCGTAGAGTTGATTGCGCTGGATAATGCCGTCATCAAATATTCCACCGTACAAAACTGGTATCCAGGTGATAAAAACGGCTTAGGCGGTATTTATAACTTTGTGACTAAACGCGCCGATTGTCGCGGGGTGAACTCCAAAGTCTCGTGGACGCAAGTGGAAACGGGTTCGGCGATTACGTGGAAATATCCCAGTTGCATTTTGACGGGCGATAATTCGGTGGGCGAATTTTATTCTGTCGCGCTGACCAATAATTATCAGCAAGCTGATACCGGCACAAAGATGATCCACATAGGTAAAAATACCCGCAGCACGATTATTTCCAAAGGTATTTCCGCAGGTCGGGCGCAAAACACTTATCGCGGCTTAGTGAAAGTGTTAAAAAGTGCCGAAAATGCGCGTAACTATACCCAATGTGATTCACTGTTAGTCGGCGACCAATGTGGCGCGCATACTTTCCCGTATGTCGAGGTCAAACAACCTTCAGCGGTAGTGGAACATGAAGCCACCACCTCTAAAATCAGTGAAGACCAGTTGTTCTTTTGTCAACAACGCGGGCTTTCAGCGGAAGATGCGGTGTCGATGATTGTGAATGGTTTTTGTAAGCAGGTATTTAAAGAACTGCCAATGGAATTTGCAGTGGAAGCGCAGGCGTTATTGGGTCTGAGTTTAGAAGGGTCGGTGGGTTAAGTATTGAGGTCAATGGTATGAAATTAACAAGACAATATATCGTTAATGAAAATAATCAAAAAGTCGCCGTACAGCTTGATATAGCTACTTTTGAGAAAATGGAAGATCTTTTAGAAAATTACGGCTTAGTTCAGTTTATGAATGCCGACGACAGTGAAACCCTCGCTATTGAAGATGCTAAGCAATTCTACGCAACTTTGGATAAGGCTTGATGGAAGTCCGATACAGTAAAAAATTCTTCAAGCAGTTGGCAGAGATTCCAAGCGATAGTCGTTCAAAAATTGAAGCTTTTGTCTTCAGTGATATTGTTACCGTTACTTCGATAGCTGAACTGGGCAAAATTGAAAAAATGCAAGGGTATGATGGTTTTTATAAAGTCAGATTTGGCCAATACCGGCTTGGCTTAGTGATTGAAAATGGTGTTATTACCGTAAAAACCGTGATGCACAGAAGAGAAATTTATAAGTTTTTTCCTTAGGCTTAGTCATTATCAATATGCACAAAAAGAAAAAAGTATTAGCTTTATTAGGCAGCACCAAGCAAGATTCTTTTAACCTAAAGATTCTGCAAAAATTTATGCAACTGACAGAATCTATTTTTGCGGTGGAGATTTACCCACTGGGCGAGTTGCCTTACTTTAATCCAGATCTTGATAATGAAAATACCATTCCTATAAGCGTTGTAAACTTTAGAAATTGTATTGAAACATCTGCTGGCATTATTATTTGTACGCCTGAATATGTATTTAGCCTGCCGGGTATTTTAAAAAACGCACTGGAATGGACTGTTTCGACGATGCTATTTCATGAGAAGCCCACGGCGTTAATTACCGCTTCAAGTTCAGGTGATAAAGCCCACGAATCATTAGAATTAGTGATGAAAACGATAGGTGCGAAAGTGGGGGATCAATCTTCGATACTGATTAAAAGTGTAAAAACCGTATTGAACGAGCAAGGCGAAATTAAAAATCCAAATATATTGGCAGATTTGAATGGGTTAATTGAGAATTTTAAGGCTACCTTAGAGCAGTTCTAACGTGGCAGGATAAGCTAGAGCAAAAACCATCACAACGATAACTAAAGAGCATTATTTATGAAAACGCTTAATATCAATATCAGTGAAAATGATTTTGCTAAATATAATTTTCAGCAGGACGTTTTAAACTTTGATGAATTAGTGGAAATAATTAAAACACACCCCCTTAAACCATCAATTAATAAAAGCAAGTTTGAAGATACGCCTGCTTTTGGTATGTGGCAGGATAGGGATGATATGGCTGATGTTGAAAACTATGTCGATAACTTAAGAAAACCACGGCAACATAATGTTTATTGATACTAGCGTATTAATCTGGGCATTTCGCGGTAATGAAAAAGCGATGCAATTGTTGAATGAAACCGATGGGCTGTTTATTTCTTCAGTTGTTTATATCGAATTAATACAAGGCGCTAGAAATAAACAAGAATTACGGGCGATTGATACGACTTTGAACATGCTACAAGTTAAGATTATTGATATTAATGAAGCTATTTCTTTGTTGGCAACCAACTTAGTAAAGACTTATTTTCACAGCCATTCCATTGAATTAGCTGACGCATTAATTGGTGCAACAGCGTCTTTATATAAAACGGCGTTAATTACCAGTAATGTAAAACATTTTGTGCCGATACAAAAGCTGCACGTTATACCTTTTAGTCCTGATTAATCGTAGCCGGACACGATCAAATAATCTTACCGATTAAACCCTTAAAAACCCATTGGAACCTTCATGCTCAGTATTAAAAATTTAACCGTCAACGTTGGCGACAAACAAATTCTCAAAGGCATTAACCTTGAAATCAAGGCGGGAGAAATCCACGCCATTATGGGACCTAACGGTTCTGGTAAAAGCACCTTGTCGCATGTGTTATCCGGCAAATCCGGTTATGAAGTGACGGGCGGATCGGTGACTTATCAAGGTAAAGATTTGCTGGACATGCCACCAGAAATACGCTCGCGTGAGGGCGTGTTTCTGGCGTTTCAATATCCGGTGGAAATTCCGGGCGTGAGTAACATTTATTTGCTGAAAGCCGCGCTCAACGCCATGCGTAAACACCACGGACAGCCAGAAGTGGATGCGATGGATTTTCTGACCTTGGTCAAACACAAAGTTAAATTGCTGGAAATGGATGAGAAATTCTTATATCGCGCGGTGAATGAAGGTTTTTCCGGTGGCGAGAAGAAGCGTAACGAAATTTTGCAGATGGCGATTCTTGAACCCAAATTATGCATTCTGGATGAAACCGATTCCGGCTTGGATATTGATGCCTTAAAAGTGGTCGCAGAAGGCGTGAATTCCTTGCGTTCGCCGGAACGGGCTTTTTTGATGATCACTCATTATCAACGCTTGTTGGATTATATCAAGCCGGGCGTTGTGCATGTATTGGCGCAGGGGCAAATTGTTAAATCGGGCGGCGCGGATTTGGCATTGGAACTGGAGGAAAAAGGCTATAGCTGGCTGGAAGGCATGGCGGTGACGCAATGAGTTTGGCAGCCTTAAGCCGATATACGGCAGAATATCCGGCATTAAAACCGACCTTGCCCGGGCAGGATTTAGACTGGCTAACGGATTTCCGCGTTGATGGTTTTGCCCATTTTTCGCAGCATGGCTTCCCCTCAACACGGGAAGAAGAGTGGCGCTACACCAATGTGTCGGCGCTGGAGAAAAAGCTATTTTCGCCTGCTTTGAAAGTTCCGCCAAATGCCGTCCCGCAAGAGTGTTTAAACGCTTACCAATTAAAAGATGCTTGGTCGGTAGTCTTGGTTAATGGTCATTTTTCGGCGGAACTCTCTGACTTGGCGGGGTTGCAGGATGCGGTCAAGGTGCTGGGCATGGCGGCTGCATTAAGCAGCTTGCCGGATTGGTTGCAACCCTATTTAGGCCAAGCGGTGCAGGCCGAAGCCCATGGCTTAGTGGCGTTTAACAGCGCTTGGTTTACTGATGGCGTATTTATTCATGTGCCGACCAAACAGGTTTTGGCTAAACCCATTCAAATTTTGCATGTCGTGACGCAAGCAGAAGTGCTGGCGAACACGCGCAATGTGGTGATGGTGGATTGCTTTAGCGAAACGACCTTGATTGAAACTTTTGTGGCGACCACGGGTGAGGCTTATTTATCAACCTCTGTCACCGAAATTTTTGCCGGACAAAACGCCGCCTTGACCTGCTATAAATTACAGGCGGAGTCTGCAAAAGCCTATCATTTCAGCGGCACTTACGTTAAGCAGGCGCAAGATTCGCGCTTTACCCAGCATGACTTTGAGTTTGGCGGCTTGTTGGCGCGCTGTGACACGCAAACGGATTTAGGGTTAGCGGCAGAATGCACCTTAAACGGCCTGTATTCCGGCATTAACCGCCAGCATATCGACAACCACACGCGCATTAACCACTTGCAACCGCACGCCATTAGCCGGGAATTGTACAAAGGCATTTTGGATGACCGTGCGCGGGGCGTATTTCAAGGGCGGGTCGTGGTGGCAGAACATGCACAGAAAACCGATTCGCAGATGAACAACCGCAATTTGCTGCTGTCGAATGATGCTGAAGTGGATACCAAGCCACAATTGGAAATCTATGCCGATGACGTGAAATGCGGACATGGCATGACGGTTGGGCAGTTGGAGGAAAAATCAGTGTTTTATTTGCAGTCGCGTGGGGTGGATGCGGAAACGGCGAGAAATATGCTGACCTTTGCGTTTGCCAATGAAATGGTTGATAAAATCATTTTTAAAAGCTTGCACGACCAAGTGTTGGAACAATTATTGACCCGCTTCCCGCAAGAAGGTGTGGATAAAGAATGGCTATAAAATACTGCTGACTGGGATGGTGATGTCGGGTAACTGCGTTAAAGTGACCGAATCACCCGCGCGTAAGGTGTTCTTTTGGGCGTAGGTTTCGCCATGCGGTTCGCGGTAAACTTCCAAGCAGTTGTCGTTTAAGTTTAGTAGCCAATATTCTGCTACACCGTGCATGGCGTATAAACGTAATTTTTGATTTTGGTCATAAGACAGTGAACTCTCTGCGATTTCGATGAGCAATAATACATCGCTAGCATTGGGGTGACGGGAGCTATAGAAATCATCCACTGGCTTTAATAACATAAAGTCCGGCTCTGGCTCTGAAAGATCGCCTAGCTGCAAGGGGTCTTGAGCTGAGACAATGGTGGCATCCTGAGTCAATTTTGAAAACAATTTTATGATGCGTTTTAAATGACCAGAATGATTAAATCCAATAGGTGCCATTTCTAATATTTCTCCTTCAATAAGTTCAATGCGGCTGTCTGGCGGAAAAATATTAGCTTCACCTAATCTTTGCCACTCATGGATGTCAGTTAAATGTTTGCGTACTGGTGCGATTGCTGAATTCATAGTGTGTACTCAATAGATTAAGAACGCTTAAAATATACTGCTTTACAATGGAATAATCAATAAACCTGATTTAGAAATAACTTAACACAAGATGACTAATTTCCCCATAGAAAAAATCCGCGCGGACTTCCCCATTTTAGCCGAGAAAATCCGCAATAAACCCTTGGTGTATCTGGATAATGCCGCCTCCTGCCAAAAGCCGCAAGCGGTTATTGATAGCTTGGTGCATGTGTATACCCATGAATATGCCAATATCCATCGGGGTGTACATACCTTAAGCGTGCGGGCTACTGACAAATACGAAGGCGCGCGCGAGAAAGTGAAAGACTTTATCAATGCTGCCAACCACAAAGAGATTATTTTTGTCCGAGGCGCGACCGAAGCAATCAACCTAGTCGCCCAAACCTACGGCAAAGCCAATATTAAAGCCGGTGATGAGATTGTCATTAGTGCGATGGAGCATCATTCTAATATTGTACCGTGGCAAATGCTCTGTGAACAAACGGGCGCGGTGTTAAAGGTTGCGCCCATCAATCATGCAGGCGAATTAATCTATAGTGAGTTTGAAGCGTTACTCAACACAAAAACCAAATTAGTCGCCATCGCACACATGTCCAATGCTTTGGGCACGATTAATCCGGTTAAGCGGATCATTGCGGCCGCCCATGCCAAAAACATTCCCGTATTATTGGATGGCGCACAGGCCATTCCACATATCGCCGTGGATGTTCAAGCATTGGATTGTGATTTTTACGTGTTTTCAGGGCATAAGCTGTATGCGCCGTCGGGCATCGGCGTGTTATACGGTAAACAAGCCTTACTGGAAGCTATGCCAGCCTATCAAGGTGGCGGCGATATGATCAAAACCGTCACGTTTGATAAAAGCACTTACGCTGGCTTACCACATAAATTTGAAGCTGGCACACCCAGCATTGCCGATACCATTGCGTTAGGTGCTGCGATTGATTATTTGCAGGCGATAGGTATGGAAGCCGTTGCAGCGTATGAAGCGGAATTGTTAGCCTATGCCACAGAGCAAGCAAAACAAATTAAGGGCTTACGCATCATCGGTGAAGCCGCTGACAAAGGTGCGATTCTCTCGTTTGTGCTGGATAAAATTCATCCGCATGACATTGGCACCATGCTCGATAGCTTAGGTATTGCCATTCGCGCAGGTCATCATTGTGCCATGCCGGTGATGGATTTTTATGGCGTGCCAGCAACCGCTAGGGCTTCCTTTGCGATGTATAATACTCGCGAAGAAATCGACGTGTTAATGCAAGGGATTAAATCTTTAATAGAGGTGTTTGGCTAATGTTTGAAGACTTACGCGATTTATACCAAGAAGTCATATTTGACCACAACCGCAACCCGCGCAATT